>CALBHI010000405.1 GCA_937894535.1 uncultured Verrucomicrobiota bacterium | reverse complement strand
TTTGGTGTTGATGCACATGCAAGGGCAGCCACGCACGATGCAGGATCAGCCGCAGTATCAGGATGTGGTGGGCGAGATCGGGGCGTTTCTCGCCGGTCAGGTGACCCGGGCCGTCGCGGCCGGGATTCCGGCCGATCACCTGGCGGTCGATCCCGGAATCGGATTCGGCAAATCCCTCGAACACAACCTCGACCTGCTGCGAGCCTTGCCGCAGCTTGCCACCGCCACCGGGCGTCCGTTGTTGCTGGGTGTTTCGCGCAAGCGATGGATCGGCCAGATCACCGGCCGCGAGGTTGATGACCGCCTCGCCGGTTCGCTCGGGGCCCTCGCCTGGTGCATCCAGCATGGCGCAAGCATAATTCGTGTGCACGATGTAAAGGAATCTTGCGATGCCGCCCGCTTGGTTGATAGGTTGAACGACACCGAGGGATTCGCATGTCGTTGATACAAAGAATGGTGTGGCCGGGCTTTGATGGATTGCTGGAAATCCTGGTCCTGTCTGTCGCCTTCTACTATGTATTGCTCTTCATCCACGGCACCCGTGGCGTGCAGGTTCTCTCCGGCCTGGCCACGGTGTTCATCGGCCTGGTCCTGCTGACCTACTTCTTTGAACTCAATACGCTGAACTGGCTCCTGCAACGCGCCACCGTGTACATCGTCTTCGCCTTGCTGGTGATCTTCCAGCCGGAGATTCGCCGCGCGCTCGCCGAACTCGGCCGCCGCCACTTGTTCGGTGGCCCCTTGATGGAGCAGACCAGTGTGGACAACCTGGTCAGCGCGGCCACGCGGTTATCCGAACAGAAGATCGGCGGGCTGATCGCCGTGGAGCGCGATGTCGGGACGCGGGCCATCCAGGAAACCGGCGTGGCGATCGACTCCGAGGTGTCGCCCGAATTGCTGGTCAATATCTTCTATCCGCGCACCCCGCTGCACGACGGTGGTGTCATCATCCAGAACAACCGTATCGTCGCTGCCGCCTGCGTGTTTCCGCTCTCGACCCGCGAGGAACCGAGCCGCACCCTCGGCACCCGGCACCGCGCGGCGATCGGCATCACCGAGGAAACCGACGCCATCGCCGTGGTCATCTCCGAGGAAACCGGATCCATCTCCGTTGCCTACCGTGGCCGCCTGCGTCGCGGACTCGACGAGGACCGCTTGCGCCGTGTGCTGACCTCGGTGCTGCTGCAAGAGAAAAAGCACTCCGCGCCCAGTTCATCGCGCCTGGTCAAATGGCTCAACGCGATCAATCCGTTCACCCACCGGGAGGCTTCCGCGACCCCAGCGCGGACGGACGACCATGGCAGCTGAACCGACTCCGTTCATGAAGCTGATCGGCCACCGGAAGGGCCTCAAGATCCTGGCCATCGTGTTGGCTACCGCCACCTGGTACTACATCCGCGAGCTGACCAGCTTTGAGGAAACGTTCACCGATATCCCGGTCGAAGTGCTGTTGCCCGATGGCTGGGCCATCCAGGAGCGGTCCGTCAACAATGTGGAAGTCATGGTGCGTGGTTCACAAGCCGACATCCGTGCCCTCAACAAGAGCCAGATCCGGGTCCAGGTGGATTTACGTGACTACGCCAAGAAGCCGCGGCCGGTGGTGAAGCTCGACCGCTCCAATGTCGCCCTGCCGCGCTCGGTGCGAGCCATGTTCGTGGATCCCGGCGAGATTGCCATCGCCCTTGACCGCGAAGTGGATAAAATCGTCCCGGTCCGTGTGGACCAACTCGGGCAGCCCCCGGATGGCTTCGACATCGAATCCATCCTGGTCACCCCCTCCTCGGTGACCCTGCACGGTCCGGAGCGTCGCCTGGCCACGGTTGAATTCGTGCGCACGGTGCCGATCGACATGGAGGGGCGGATCCGCTCCTTCCAGCTTAACCGCGCCCTCATGGCCCCCGGCGACAATTGGCAGGCGCGGATGGACATCGACCGGGTTCGCGTCGAATTCACCATCGTGGAACGGGCTGCCCGCCAGGATTTCACCAATGTTCCGATCCGCGCCATGATGCCCCCGGGATCGTCCGCGAATGTCTCGTTTTTCCCGGCCACGGTAAAT
>CALBHI010000404.1 GCA_937894535.1 uncultured Verrucomicrobiota bacterium | reverse complement strand
AGGATGGGAGGATTGGGCGGCGAGGGCGGCGATCATGCGGGCCTCGTCATCGCTCAGCGGTGCGCCGTCGAAGGTGGCGTCCCCGGTGGGTCCGTGGGTCAGGGTGCCGGTCTTGTCGAACACGACGTCGCTGACCTTCGCCATGGCTTCGACCACCGGCGGGGCGCGCAGGAACAGGCCGGCCTGGCCGAGCAGGCGTTGGGCGGTGCTGAAGGTGTAGGGGGCGGCGAGGGCGAGGGCGCAGGGGCAGGCGACGATCAGCACGGCGCTGAAGGTGCGGGCGATCATCGACGGATCGTGGAGCCACCAGAACAGTGCAGTCACGGCAGCGATCAGGACGACGGCGACGGTGAACCAGCGGCCGGCGGTGTTGGTCAGGTCGTGGAGGTCCTGTTCGTGCGGTTTGCGGAAGGCCCCGTTGTTCCAGAGCGAGGTCAGGTAACTTTGCGAGACGTCCTTGACCAGATCGACCTCGATGGCTCCGCCGAGCTGGCGGCCGCCGGCGTACACGAGGCCGCCGGGGGCGGTGGCGGCGGGGGCGGACTCGCCGGTGACGAAGCTGTAGTCGAGGCGGGCGTCGCCGCTGATGACCACGGCGTCGGCGGGGATCAGTTCGCCGTGGCGCACGAGGATGCGGTCGCCGGGGGCGAGGTCGGTCAGCGCGGCGGGGAGGTCGGCGCCATCGCGGCGGCGGGTCACCGACAGCGGGAAGTAGGACCGGTAGTCGCGGTCGAAGGCGAGGGCGTCGTAGGTGCGGCGCTGGAACCACTTGCCGCACAGCAGCAGGAAGACCAGGCCGGTGAACGAGTCGAGGTAGCCTTCGCCGGCGCCGCGCACGATGTCGACCAGGCTCTGGACGAACAGGGCGCTGATGCCGAGGGCGAGCGGGAAGTCGATGGTGAGGATCTTGCGCCGCAACCCGTTCCAGGCTGAGCGGTAGTAATCCTGTGCGCTGAACAGCAGGACGGGGATGGCGAGGGCGAGGCTGGCGTAGCCGAAGAGTTGGAAGAGCAGGGTGTCGCGCTGCGGATCAAGGCCGAGGTACGACGGGAAGCTCATCATCATCACGTTGCCGAACGCGAACCCGGCGATGCCGATTTGCAGCAGCAGGCGCCGGTGGCCGGTCGATTGGGTCAGGCCGGCCATGCGGTCGAGTTTCAGTTCGGGCGGATAACCGAGTGCGGCTAGGCGCGCGGCGAGCGCGGACAAGGAGACGGCAGTGTCCTCGATCTGGATGGCCACGTCCTTGCGCGGGAAGTTCACCTCGGAGCGGCCGACCCCGGGTACGAGGCGGTAGAGGTTTTCCAGCAGCCAGACGCAGGCCGCGCAGTGCATGGCGGGAATACGGAAGGTCACGCGGGTGATGGTGCCGTTGCTGAAATCGACGACGCGGCGGCGGACGTCCGGTTGGTCCAGCGCGGCGTAGTCGGAGGGCGGGGCATCGGGCGGGCGGACACCGGGGGTGGCGTCGATGGTGTAGAACCGGTCGAGGCCGTGGTCGTGCAGGATCTGGTATACGGTGCGGCAGCCGGCGCAGCAGAAGGCGTGGTCGCCGTGGGTGGGCGGATTCGGCGGGCAATCGAGGCCGCAATGTACGCACCGAACGATCGCGGGTACCGCCGACGAGGTATCCGTCAGCACCAGCGACGACGCAGTCATGACTTCCGTTGTTTTCAATCCCACCCGTTTCCCCCGAGGTCGGGGCATCCCATCAATTTAAGGATTCGTGGCCATGAAGAACATGGGAAATTCGCAGCCAGTCGAATATCGGGGATCGCCCGATGCGGGGGTAATGAGAACACGGAACGGGCCTGAGCCATGCGCCCGGGATCACGACAGGTAGGGTTTGCGGACGGGGTAGGCGCCGGCGATGCGCAGGCTTTCGGCGACGCGGCGGGCGCGCAGCAGGGCGTGGTTCACCGGGTCGGTCGACGGGGAGCCTTCGATGTCGATCAGGAACACATACGATTTGGGCTGGCCGACGACATGGCGGGAAAGCAGGCGGGTCATGTTGACCTGGTGGTCGCGCAGGACCTCGAGGAATTCGCAGAGGCTGCCGGGGCGGTTCTGCAGGGTGACGATGAGGCTGGCTTTGTCGGCGCGTTCCGGCGTGTGCTGGCGGTGGCCGATGCAAACGAACTGGGTCAGGTTGGGGACTTCGGGTTGGACGGGGAACTCGAGGACATCGAGGCCGTAGCGTTTGGCGGCGTCCTTCATGCCGAGGGCGGCGGCGTGGTGGTTTTTCGCGGCGGTTTCGGCGGCGAGGGCGGTGGAGGCGACTTCCTTGCGTTCGACCCGGGGAAGGTTTTGGCGGATCCAGGGATCGCAATGCTGCATCGGGGCGAAGTGGGAATACAGGGTCTGGATTTTTTTGCCGCGGTGGCCGAGCAGGGCGAGGCGGACTTTCAGCGACAACTCCTCGAGGATGACCAATGGGCGACGCGGTTCGACCAGGCAGTCGATCGTCTCGTAAATGGTTCCGCCGGAAGAGTTTTCGATGGGGACGATCCCGACCGCATGGCGGTGGGCGCGCACGTATTCGA
>CALBHI010000403.1 GCA_937894535.1 uncultured Verrucomicrobiota bacterium | reverse complement strand
CTGGAGTTCTGGGACGACGACCGCCGGACGTTGCTCGGCGAAACCCGCCTGCCCATTAATGGGTGCGATGATGCCTGGACCGAACTCGCCGTCGAGGGTGTGGCTCCGGATCACGCCGTCTGGGCACGCGTCGTCATTCACGTGGACCAGGTCGGCCCCAGCGGCGCGCTGCAATTCGACAACCTGGCCCTGGTGAAATGCCCGCCATCCCCGGTCCGCTAACCGAAGGAGCCCTCCCATGTACCGATCCCTGCTCGCCGCCGCACTATTCGCCGCCGCCACCACCGCGCAGGCCATCACCTTCTACGCCATCAAACCCAGCGCGACGACCACCGGCATTGATCCGCAGTTCGACCACCTCCACGAGATCTACCTCAACACCAACAAAACCCCGCGCAACAAGCTGGTGGTCTTCCTGCCCGGCACCGGGGTAGGCCCGAATGTGTACAAGTATTTTCCCGAGACCGCCGCGCAGAACGGTTTCCATGTCATCAACCTGAGCTACGTCAATTCGTTCGCCTTCATCGGCATGGCCGTCACCAACAACTGCGACAGCTGTTACTACGAGACGCGCCTGGAAATCCTGACTGGGCAGAACACCTCGACCTTCGAGACGGTGAACCGCAACAACTCGATCGAACACCGGCTGATCATGGCACTCGAATGGGTCGACACCGCGCAGCCTTCCCAGAACTGGGCGCAGTTCCTCGACGGCACGAACATCCTCTGGGAGAACATCGTCATCGCCGGCCATTCGCAGGGCGCCGGCCAGGCCGGTTTCATCGCCAAGCAATACACCGTCGACCGCGCCATCATGTTCGACTCGGGCGACTGGTACGAAACCGAAAGCCGTGCCGCCTCCTGGATCTCCGCGCCCGGCGCAACCCCGCCGATCAAGTTCTTCGGCGCCGCCCACACCAACGATCCGCTGTTCCCCAACCCGCACCAGATCCCGGCCTGGACCGCGTTCGGCCTGACCAACTTCGGCCCGGTCATCTTCGCGGAAAACATCGCCGACCCGCAGTTCCTGTGCTCGCGCATGATCCGCACCGCCGTGGTCCCCCGCAACAACACCGGCCAGACCGCCTACCACGGCGCGATGGTGCGTGACCTCCACGTGCCGCTCGACGCGAACAACGTCCCGATCTTCCGCCCGCTCTGGGAGTACCTGCTCTTCGGCCAACTCAAGTGCACCGCGACCTTTGACGGCGACACCGTGCACGACCTCGGCACCTTCCACCCGCCCACCGGCTCGTGGAAACTCCAACAATCGGTCGACGGCTACGAGGACATCGTCTTTGGCGCTTCCGGCATGATCCCCGTCGAGGCCGACTACAACGGCGATGCCCTGCTCGATCTCGCCGTGTACGAAAAGGCCACCGGCACCTGGCACATGGACCTCTCCGGCGGCGGTTACCGCAACACGCAGTTCGGCACGGCGACCATGATCCCGGTGCCCGCCGATTACGACGGCGACGGTACCGACGACCTCGGCGTCTTTGATCCCGCCACCGGCACCTGGTACACCTTCCGCTCGCGCGACGGTTTCCGCGCCGACCAGTTCGGCACCTCGACCATGCGTCCCTGCCCGGCCGACTACGATGGCGACGGCAAGGCCGACCTGGCCGTGCACGACAGCCGCGCCGGCACCTGGTACCTCTTCCAGTCGCGCGCCGGATTCGCCACCTTCGCGTTCGGCCCCCGCAATGGCCTGCCGGTGCCCGGCGACTATGACGGCGACGGCAAGGCCGACCCTGGCGTGTTTGATTCCACCACCGGCAACTGGCACCTCAAGCGCAGCTACGAGGGCGACACGGTCACCCAGTTCGGCTTCGGCGGGA
>CALBHI010000402.1 GCA_937894535.1 uncultured Verrucomicrobiota bacterium | reverse complement strand
TCGTCGCCGGACAGGACCTCGAGGTCGCACTGGCTGCGGATCTGGCTGACGCGGTCGGCGCTGCCGCCCGCTTCCTTGATCGATACGATGTGCGAGTGCTTCGACAACTCGACCACAACATCGACCGGGATATCGCGGCCGGCGCGGCCGGGCACATTGTACAGCACGACCGGAAGGCCGAGGTCGGCCACGGCCGAAAAGTGGCGCACGAGGCCCTCGCGGGACGGCTTGTTGTAGTACGGCGTGACCTGGAGGGTCGCATCCGCCCCGGCGGCCTTGGCGTGCTTGGTCAGTTCGATCGCCTCGGCGGTGGAATTCGCGCCGGTGCCGGCGATGATCTTGAGCCGCTTGCGGGAGATTGAGATCGCGGCATCGATCACCTTGGTGTGTTCCTCGACGTTCAACGTGGGCGACTCGCCGGTCGTGCCGACCGGAACGATGCCGGTGACCCCGCCGGCAATCTGGAACTCGATCAACTCGCGGAAGCGGACCAGGTCGAGCTTCCCGTGGCGGTCAAACGGCGTAACGATCGCGGTAAACGTACCCTCTAGCATGTGCATCCCTTTATCTGTCCAATTGTTGGAAACATTTCAACCTACCGTGTCCAAGCATTGGAAAAAAGCATTATTTCTGGGTAGATTATCGCCCATGCAACGGATGTTCCTCGTTCTGGTGGCGTGTTGGACCGCGGGCGCAGTGCCGGGCGAAGCCCGCGCTTCGAGCCCGGACCGGGACCTCATTACCTTTTCGGTTATTTCCAACGTGGGTTTTGGCAACAACATCCACGTGGTGGGCAACCATCCGGATCTGGGATCCTGGACCGCCACCAACGCGATCAAACTGCGCTGGACGACCAACAACGTCTGGACCGGCACGGTGGCGGTGCAGAAGGGCACGGCGCTGGAGTACAAGTTCATGAGCCGGAGCTTCAACTCGAACGAGTTCTGCAATCCGGCCAACGCGGGCTGGGAGGGCGGGGCCAACCGGTCGTCGCCGGTTCCGGCCGCCCCGCCCGCGCCCTACCCCGGCAAGGTGTTGCACTACTACACCAGCTGGACCAATCCGTCGGTGATCTACCGCACCGGCTTCGACACAAACTTTTTTGCGACGGCGATGGTGAACGTCGCGCCGGGACGCACCGCCGGGGAGTTTCTATTCCGCGCGGCGGGGTTTGGCGTGGCGGGGGCGGAATTGCAGTTCGTCATCACCGACAACAACGGCACCTTCGACAAGTCGCCCTTCCCCACCGGAGTCGGGGCCGGGGGCAACGACTACCTGACTCCGCTCGACGCGCTGGTGCTGCAGGACGGCCAGATCTACAACTACTGGCCGGCCGCCTCGGTATCAGCCCCTCGCGCAGAGATTCGCAGTGTCGGATCGAGTTACGCGCCGCCGATCGATGGCCGCGACATCGTGGTCCTGCTGCCGCGCGGCTACGACAGCCATCCGTGGAAACGTTATCCGGTCATGTATTTCCAGGACGGCCAGAACCTGCCCACCGGCGCGAATCCGGGTGGTACCGGCGCGTGGGATGCCGACGTGATCTCGCAACGCGAGATCGCCGGCGGCCGCATGCGCGAGGTGATTCTCGTCGGCGTCTACAATTATCCCGACCGGCGACGCTGGGAATACAATCCGCCGACCGATGCCTACCCGGCCCACCCGCAGGGCGAAGGCGACGACTACCTTCGTTTCCTCGTCGACAACGTCCGCCCCACCCTCGACGTCAACTACCGTACGCTGAACGATCCGCGCAACACCCTGGTCGGCGGCTCCTCGATGGGCGGCATCTTCAGCATCTACGCCGGCATGGAAACCAATATCTTCGGCGGCGTGCTCGCCATGTCACCCGCCTTCACCCGGGCCCCCAACTACAAGAACGCCCTCGGCGGCAAAACCAAACGGCCGATGCGCATCTACATGGATACCGGCAACAGCGAGGGCAAGGTCGGTCCGCAAGACCAGCCGGGCGGCTATTACTGGGATGATCCGTGGGATGCCTATAACAGCCTGCTCACCATCGGCTACATCCCCAACCTCGACCTGACGATGCGGGTCGGCTGCGGAATCCCGCTCGGCCAGCATACCGAAGTCGCCTGGCGCACCCGGTTGCCCGGGGCCTTCCGGTTCCTGCTGCCGGTCACCGACGACCCCAACCGGATCAACCAATTCGACTACCCGCCGGAGATTGACCCGTGGACCCAGCGCGACGCAGTGCCGGTCCCGACGCAACGCCGCATCCGCTACGACATCGAGATCAGCACCAACGGGGCCACCTGGATCCCG
>CALBHI010000401.1 GCA_937894535.1 uncultured Verrucomicrobiota bacterium | reverse complement strand
GATCGTTCCAGATCGTGCCGCGACCGCGCGCGAAGGCGAGCAGGATGCGGCCAGCGAGGTCCTGGTGCAGGTTGGTCAGCGCGCCTCGGTCGAGGCCGGTGTCGGCGTGGCCGATGATCTGACCTTCGCCGGAGAGGCCGCGGGCCCAGACATTGGTCACGCGCATCAGGGTGCCGTTGACGGCGCGATCGTTCAGCAGCCCGGGTTCGACGTATTCCTCGATCCACTGGACGCGGTTGAGCGCGGCGAGGGCGGGCAGGTCGTCCGGTTGGATCTCGGTGCGGATCCACGACCAGCGGCGGCCGGAGGCCTGATCACGTATGGGAAGCCCGGCGGCGGTGAGCGAGGCGGACACGGCATCGAGGTCTTCCGCGGCGAAGGTGCTCAAGGTGACGGTGAGTGGTTGTCCGTCCGGGGTGGCGGCGAGCTCGGCGAGGAACGGCTGGATCTTGAATGCCGGTTCATAGGGTTGCATCCAATGGATGTGCGGTTCGCGGGCCAGCCGTTTGGCTTGGGCCGGGGTCAGGTCTACCGCGAGGGTGTGGTGCGGGAGGTAGCCGCGGATCACGCCGCCGAGGGCTTCAAGGTGTGTGCGCCATTCGGGTTGGAGTACGCCGGTGAATTGGATCAGGTACGGGGAGGCGGTGCGGTGCTGGTCGGCGATGACCAGGCGCCGGCCGCTTCCGGTGTGGATGCGAACGCCTTCCAGCTCGATCACCTGATCCGGGCGGCCCGGTGTGCCGAGCTCACGCGGTTGGGCGACGAAGGCACGACGGCGGACGGACCGGTCGCTCGGGGTGGCGCGGGTGGTGATGTTCGTCGGGGCGTGGATCGGGTCGGAGGTTCCGGCCGCGGGCGTCGTCGTGACGGCGGCGACCGGGCGGTTCGTTTCGGGGGTGGATGGTGCGCCACGGTCCGGCAAACGAACCGACCAGCCGAACAGGAATAGGACACCTGCTGCGGCCATCACCCGTCCGATGATCGTTTTTTTCTTCATCCGCTACCCTGACCCGGCTCTCACATCTGCAATCGTTTTTGCGTCCGTGCGGACTCTTCGCTGCGGCGGTCCGGGGAGCTGCGGCAGGCGTAAAGTGGCACAATGCCCTGATGAAAGGGCGGTTGTGCGCATTCGCGGCCGGGTTTCCGTCGGCGCGCTGGCGGTCCAGGCACTACCATACCCTAGAAGCATCTCTTGTGCCGAAGGAATGAAGAGAGGTTGAGGCGTGGACCCGCGGCGACTTTTTACCAGCGGTAGTCCACGGTATAGGTCAGGGTGGCTTCACCGTCGGCGGGGACGGGGATGCGGAATTCGGCGGTGTCGCTATTGACCTTGGCGTGGGGGGCGGACTGGGCGGTGAGTTTCCAGTTCGCGGCGCGGTACATCGGCTCGATCACGCGGATTTCCACCGGGGTGTCCTTGCGGTTGCGCAGGGAGATGGTGATCGACTCAGTCATACGTTTGGCGGTGGTGTCGATCGAGAAGTCGGTGCGCGAACGTTCCCCCACCAAATCGAAGGCATGGCCCATGTCGAGTTTGAGCAGCTCGTTCTTCGGAAGGTGGTCCATGGTGTTTTCGCCGGTGAATTCGCGGCGGCCGTCGCGGTCGTCGGTGCGGTACAACCGCATGCGGCCTTTGGGCAGCGGGACGCCGAGGTTGTTGGTTTCGCTGTTCGAGATTTCGATGCGCACGCCGACCTTGCGGCCGGCTTGTGTGCCATAATCGGGGTCGGTCACCGCACCACCGCCAAAGCGGTAACCCATCAGCGGATTGTAGACATAGTAGCGGTGGCCCTTCACGCCGGTGGCGCGGATGAACTCGACCTGTTTCAATTCGTTGTTCCGCAACAGCACCGGCCGGGGAAGGGTGTAGAGGTGGAACTCATCGAAAGCGCGTTGTTCCGGCATGGCCATGGCGGGGGCAAGCGACCGCGTTTCGAGGGCGCCGCCGAAATCATCATAACGGGCACGCGGACGCACCTTCTTGACATCCCCGGCAATCAGTTTGAGGTCGGCATCGGCGAAGGTGACGCCGGTGTCGTTGCGCAGGGAGATCCATCCGGAGAGGTCGTAGGTGTCGCTGCCTTCCGCCGGGGTAATGAGGTTGTAGGTGGCTTCCCACGACATGCCTTCGGTGACATAGGCAACTTCGATCGGACAGGTTCCGGCCCTGGGCGAGGCGAGTTGCCAGACCAGCGAGGGTTTCAGGAAGGCCGAGGAGTCGATGCCCTCAAACACCGGTTGGCCCGGCAGCGAAAACCGCACGGCACCTTCCGATTCCACGATGGGCTGTTCGGCCATGCCTTGGCCGGGCACGTACCCGCTGCGGATGATCGTGCCGGTGCTTTCCTTGATCGTGCCATCTTCGCGTTTTTCCTCGAAACGCACCGTCTTCCCTTCGAACTGGTGGAGCATCAGGGCTTCGGTCAGCGGATCGTTCACGAAGCTCTGTTCGAGGATGCTGAAGCCGAAGGGTGAAGCGCCGAGTTCGCGCACGATCACGGAATCGGGTTCGAGTTGCCGGGCCATGCCGGTCACGCGGATTTCGGAAACGCCTTCGGCGAGCTCGAGGGTGCGTGTTTCCTTCACGGTGGCGAACCCGTCGTTGTAGATGGTGATCTGCGGTCCGGCGAATGTGACCGACGCGGCCAACGAGAACAACAGGGGGATGATGTATTTCATGAAAACTCCTTCACGGCACGGTGCCATACACAATGACGCATGAATATCAGGATTATTAGTTAAAAATTCCTGAAACCTGAACACTGAAACCTGAAACCCTTGTTACACCACGCGCAGGATCAACCCGCACAGGTAATCGCTCTCCGGGAACCGTAGCAGGACCGGGTGGTCGGGCGGCTGGGTCAGGTGTTCGAGGATCTGGACCTCGCGGCCGGCGTCTTCGGCGGCCCAGCCGATGGCTTTGAGGAATTCATCCGGCTTGACCCAACCGGAGCAGGAGAAGGTGGCGAGGATTCCGCCGGGGGTGAGGAGTTTCATGGCGAGCCGGTTGATGTCCTTGTACGCGCGCAACCCTTTTTCAAGCTGCCCCTGGTTGTGCACGAACTTCGGTGGGTCGAGCACGATCAGGTCAAAGGTGGTCCGGTGGTCGCGGTACTTGCGCAACATGTCCGGCACATCGGCGACGAGGTAGTCCACCGGGGTGCCGCCGGGGTTCAGCGTTTGGTTGATCCGGGCCTGGGCGATGGCGGGTTCGGAG
>CALBHI010000400.1 GCA_937894535.1 uncultured Verrucomicrobiota bacterium | reverse complement strand
CGGAGAACACCATGCCATCGGCGAGTTCCGCGGCCTTGGCGCGGCCTTCGCGCAGCGCGATTACCGCCAGCGCGAACGCGAACGTGGTACCCGGCCCCTGGCTGGTGACGAGGTTGTCGTCGATCACCACACGTGCATCGACACGCACGGCGGCGGTGAGTTGTGCCGCCGCAAGCGGATGGCAGGTGACACGCCGTCCATGGAGAATGCCCGCCTTCTGCAACACCAGCGGGGCCGCGCACACCGCGGCGATCAGCTTGCCGCGGCGGTGGTGTTCGCGCAACGCCTCCAGCACGCGCGTGTCTTCCATCAGGTTGATCGTGCCGAGGTTGCCGCCGGGCAACGCGATCACCTCGTAACCGGCCGGATCAACCTGTTCCCACATGCGGTCCGGCATCAGCTTCACCCCGCGCGAGGCCTCGACGACGCCCTTCTTCAAACCCGCCACATCCACCGTCCACCCGGCCCGGCGAAATACGTCGATGACGATCACCGCCTCCATTTCCTCCACCCCCTCCGCCAACGGAACCAACACGCGCGTCATACCCACCTCCGGAATTGTCCATGCACTGGACACCCAGCCTAGCGGATTGTCCCCCGATTGGAAAGATTGACAACCGCCCCGGTTTTCCTACTATCCCCGAACTTTGCACGGTCCTCCCGGACCATTCCGCAAACGGCCAGATAGCTCAGTTGGTAGAGCAAAGGACTGAAAATCCTTGTGTCCTCGGTTCGATTCCGAGTCTGGCCACCAGCCTTCGCCCGGCTCGGCTCGGCTCAACACCATTAACGGGGGCATTCGCTCCGTCACCTCAAACACAAGCGGCGCGAGCCTGTGTTTTGGGCTAGTCCGGATCGCCCGGGCGGATCGAGCCGCTTGCATGGCTGACCAGGTTGCTGATGAACCAATACAGCTCGAGGCCGATGCGTTCGAGCCCGGGCTGAGAGGATGGGTCTTCGCTCACATTTCCCTCGCGCATGTAGGCATCGAAATGGATGCCGTCAGGCGCAAACAGGTGGTCGTGTTCCGGGCCTTCGAGCTGGCGGGCCAGATCGAGCAGCGGGGCGTTTTCAACAGCGGCGACCTCGCGGGCGATTTCGTTGTAGCGGTCATGGATCGCCTCGGCCTCGGTGAGGTCGCGGGCATAGTTTTTACGCAGCAATGCGTCGGTCAAGGCGCGGCGTGGTGCGGTCAGAATGACCGGCACCGCCCCGCTGGCGCGGATCTTGCGCACCAACCCGGCCAGCCCCTCCCGGTATTCATCGGGCGGGACGCGTAACACCCAATCGGAGGTGGTGGCCGCACGCAATGGTTTCTTCGGGTTCAACGTCACCACGAGGTAGCAGAACAAGCGGCTTCGCTTCAGGGTTTCGTAGATGCGGCCGGAAACCGCACCCATCCGGACCGCCATCTGCTGGCTCATCGGCGTGCGGTCGAGCCAATGGTCATTCCAGCCGAAGTAGATGGTGACGATGTCCGGATCCAGCACCGGATCAAGCCGGTCAAAGAGCACCGAACCCTGCAACACACAGTAACCGTGCACCCCGACATTGAAGGCCTCCCAGGCCCCGGGTCCGGGTGGCGCGGCCTGCAACCGGTCATGCAGGTATTGGGCATACGGTGGCCGCCCCTGCCCGGTCACCGAGTCGCCCATGCACATGATCCGGATCGTGTCCGGAGCCTGTACCGGGTTGATGTCACGCTCGCGGAAACCAAGGGCATTGATGGGCTTCCCCTGGAAGATCGAACCCGGTTTGAATTTCCAGAGCAGTTCCGCATCGGGCAGGGTCTCCGGCACAACCCGCCCACCCTGCTCATCCTTGCCCTCGAACACCACCGGGGGCAGGTTCGCCTCGAAGCCGCGCAACTCCAGCAGGACCTCCAGACCGCCGAAGAAGCCGCACAAAGATAGGACCGCCATCATGGCCTGGGGGTATGGCCGTCGCCGCCACAACCCGGCCCCATCCCCGCCGTTGCGCCCGGTCCGCACCCCCAGCGCCACGCGCAGACCGACCAGCAGGAACCAACCCGCCAGCACCTTTTTACTCCACGGCAGCACCACCGCACCGCCGTCCGGCAACGGGATCGACAGGCCTCCGACGAGCCAGAACAGGGGCAACAGCACCAGGCTGGCCAAGACCAGCAGGTCAAGGAAGATCAACCCGGTGGCACACCTGGTCGGGATCGGATGGTTATCGCGCATCCGCCCAGCATACCGGAAGCCAACGGGAACGGCACACGGATATCTCCCCGAACCGGTGATTTTGAGCGGCCGACGATTCGCAGGGTCGAAGTCAGGCGGTTCTTGACGGGTTCGCCGTCAAAGCCCTAGGTTTGTGCGTTTCGCGCCGTGGCCCGGCCGCGGAAGGAGAGCTACCGTATGTCGTTGAACGAAAATGATTCGTCCCTGAACGAGGAAGCGCACTTTCTCGACCGCCAAACCGGTCCCTTTTTCCGCAAGGTGGACTGGATTTCCTTCTGGCTGACCTTCCTTGTCGCCTTCGGGGTGTATTTCCATTCCATGGCCCCGACGGTGACGCTGGAGGATTCCGGCGAACTGGCCGTCGCCTCCGATTACCTCGGCGTGCCCCATCCACCCGGCTACCCGATCTGGACCCTGCTGACCTGGTTTTTCCAGTGGATCTTCCATTGGGTCAAGTATTTCGGCACTCCTGACGGCAACCTGACCCTCGTCTGGAAATCCTTCCTGCACCT
Organism: uncultured Verrucomicrobiota bacterium; assembly: GCA_937894535.1. Lineage (GTDB taxonomy): Bacteria > Verrucomicrobiota > Kiritimatiellia > CAIVKH01 > CAIVKH01 > CALMUP01. The sequence continues at coordinate 3,360 of CALBHI010000400.1, read as the reverse complement.
CTTCGGCGCGGATTTCGGCAAGGCGCATCCGAACCCGGCCTGGGGGGTGACCCTGGCCTCGGTCGTGACCGGCGCATTGGCCTGCGCGGCGCAAGCCATGTTGATCAGCCGTTCGGCCGCCGATGTGCTGTTCCACATGAAGAAGAAGCTTGAGGGGGTCTCCACCGGCTCGGAGAACCTGCTCTGCCTGGTCGGCGGCGTGACCAGCGGCCTGCTGCTCGCCTTCAGCCCGGTTCTGTGGTCGCAAAGCACGATCGTCGAAGTGTACTCGCTCAACGCGATGTTCATGACCATCGTCATGCTGCTGCTCTACCGCTTCATGTGCCGCCCCGGCGAGGACATGAACCTCTACACCCTCTGCTTTGTCTTCGGCCTCGGCCTGACCAACCACCAGACCCTGGTGTTCCTAGGACCGGCCATCCTCGTTGCGTTTTTCCTGCGTGACCGCCGCCTGTTCATGGACTCGATCGCCGCGCTGATGCTGACCGTCGGCGTGTACCTGCTGTGGAAGGGCGCGAAGATCGATATCCAGACCTCGGCCACCGCGGCCTCCAGCAAACAGAGCATGTTCGCCTTCGGGGTGATCCTGCTCCTCGCCCCCGGCGGCCTGTTCATGATCGAGCGCAAGCTGTTCACCGAGTGGAAACGGGTGATCATCTCCGGCCTGCTCGTCCTGCTCGGCCTAACCTTCTACGTCGGCTACATGCCGGTCGCGTCCGAGCAGAATCCGCCGATGAACTGGGGCTATCCCCGCACCACCGAAGGATTCTGGCATGCGGTGGGCCGCGGCCAGTACGAACGCATCGACCCGGTGGAAAACTTCAAGGACATCCTGAAGGACTCGAAAAAATACCAGATCCTCGTCTGGAAAACCATGTTCGACCCCGGCGGGCACGACCTGATCGCCGTGCGCCAACACTTCAAGCATGTGAAGGGGTACGAGTTCATCGCCGAGCGCGGCGGCTACAGCTCGATTGTCGCCCAGTTCGAGTGGTACGTGGCCTGGGCCGCCATGCTGCCGTTCTTCTTCTTCCGGCGGATCGGCAACCGCGCCCTCGGCTGGCTCGGTGTCACCCTGATCGCCTTCTTTTTCCTGACCTTCATCTTCCTCGTGTTCCAGTACCTGCCGCCCGACATCCAGAGCCTGTTCATCGGCCGCGTGCAATGGATCCAGGCCCATGCCGTGTATGCGATGTGGATCGGTTACGGCCTGATCTTCGCGCTGGCCTGGCTCGACGCCAAGCTGGGCGGATCCCGGATCGTCACCTACGGCGCCGCCGCCCTGATCCTCGCCGCCCCGGTTCCGCAGCTCTACCGCAATGCCTATGACGAACTGTTCATCAAGGAAGTCGGCGGCTGCGAACAACACGGTCACGATTTCGGCTGGCAATTCGGCCACTGGCAACTCGAAGGCGCACGGGCCATCCTCGCCGAAATCTCCGAGGAGGAACGCGCGACCTACCCGAACCCCGACTACCCGCCGCCGATGACCACCAACGCCGTGTTCTACGGCGGCACCGACCCGGGCCGTTTCGTGCCCACCTACATGATCTACTCGGCCCACGTCCGCGAGGACGTGTTCCTGATCACCCAGAATGCGCTGGCCGACAACACCTACATGAACGTGATGCGCGACCTGTACGGCGACCAGATCTGGATCCCGTCGCAACAGGACAGCAACCTCGCCTTCCAGCAGTACGTCGCCGACGTGCAAGCCGGCCGCATCCCGGCGGGCGCGGCGGTCAGCATCGAAGGCGGCCGCGTGAGCGTGCAGGGTGTGCAAGGCGTGATGACCATCAACGGCATCCTCGCGAAGAACATCTTCGACGCCAACAAGCGCCTCCACGACTTCTATGTCGAGGAAAGCTACGTGATCCCGTGGATGTACCCGTACCTGGAGCCCCACGGCCTGATCATGAAGATCAACAAGGAGCCGATCCCCGGCCTGACGCCCGACATGGTCAAGAACGACCGCGAGTTCTGGGGCTGGTACATCAAACGCCTGAACAACAATCCGAAGTTCGCCCGCGACGTGGTCGCCCGCAAGACCTTCTCGAAGCTCCGCAGCGCGATCGCCGGCCTGTACGCCGCACGCCGGATGTTCGACGAGAGCGAACACGCCTTCCGCGAAGCCATCGCCCTGTACCCGCTGAGCCCCGAAGCGAACTTCCGCCTCGCCGACATCCATATGCAGCAGGGCGAATTCGCCGCGGCACGCGAGATCATCGAGGCCTTCCTGCGCGAAGACACCGAAAACGACAAGGTGCGCGACTTCCTGAACCAGATCGTCAACCTGGAGCGGCTTGACCAGCGCCGCCGCGAACTGGAATTGGAATTACAGGCTGGCGGCGACATCAACAAGGCCTTCGAGCTGGCCAACATCTACCGCGGCATGAACCTGATGCCGATGTTTGACAGCCTGACCCAGCGTATCCTCCAGCAGCCCGACCTGCCGCCGCAGTTCATCATCGAGATCGCCCGCATGTACGCGGAAACGCAGAAGCTGGACCTGTTCATCAATGCGCTCGAACTCTATGTGCAACGCGATCCGTCCCAGCCGCGCATCTGGCTGGACCTCGCCGCCGCCTACGCCAGCGCCCAACGACGTCCCGAAGCGCTGAGCAGCCTGCGCCGCGCCATCGAGATCGGCGGGGAAACCATCCGCGATGCCGCCCGCAAGGACAACCGGTTTGATCCGCTGCGCGAGATCCCCGAGTTCCGCGCCATCGTTCCGCCGATCCAGCCGAACGCGGCCATGCCGATGAACCTGCCCTTTTTCTAACGGGGAGGAAGGTGTCGGCGCCCGGGGTTCCGTGTTCGGGAAATCGGGCCCACCGGGGCGTCGGTGTCCGGGTGTCGGCACGTGGCGAACCGGGTGATGAACGGTCATGATCTTCATACCCGTCTTTCCCGACACCCGAAACCTGACACCCGACACCCTTCTACCGCCCCTTTTTCATTGATCCAATCCGCACCGGGAAGCTACCGTTGCGGTTTTGAGGCGACTATGAACCTTGCTGACATTCAAGCCCTTACCGATGCCGCCGTGCGGGAGGCAGGCGCCGCGGAGAACGCCGCGGCCCTCGAAGCCGTGCGCGTCCAGTACCTCGGCCGCAACGGGCGGATCAACGACATCATGGCCGCGCTGAAAGACGCGCCCGGCCCGGAGAAAAAGGCCTTCGGCCAGGCAGCCAACCAGTTCAAGGTGTCGGTGCAGGCCGCGATCGACCAGCGCCGCGAGGCGTTCGACCAGCAACCCGCCGCCGCCGAGGGATTCGACTACACCCTGCCCGGCACCTGGCCGCTCCAGGGCCGCCGCCACCCGATCACCCGCATCATCGAACGCACTATCGAGATCTT
>CALBHI010000399.1 GCA_937894535.1 uncultured Verrucomicrobiota bacterium | reverse complement strand
GGGAAGAGGTGCTCAAACGCAAGCTCTCGCACGAGGTATCGGGCATGGTGCACGATGTATCGATCGGGTTTCTCGCGCCGGTCTTCTTCGTGACCGCCGGATTCAAGGTGGATATTTCCGTGTTGTGGACCGACACGGTGTTCCTGTCGGTCATCGTGCTGGTCGCGCTGGTGTCGAAGATGATCGGTACCTTGCTCTTCTGTCTGCCGACGCGGATGAGTTGGCGCGAGAGCGTGGTGATCGGCGCGGGGATGAATGGGCGCGGTGCCGTCGAGATCATCATCGCGGAGATCGGGCTCCAGATGGGGTTGATCGACCAGTCGATGTTTTCGATCCTCGTGTTCATGGCCTTCATCACCACGGCCTTTGAACCGTTTTTCCTCAAGCGTGGTGCCGCCTGGCTGCGCCGCAACGGTGCATTGGTTCGTTCGGATGACGCGCGTGACACGAAACTCATTGCCGGAGCTTCTCCGCTGGCCCGCCTGTTGGCCCGGGAGTTGGCTGTTTCCGAAAAAGTAGTGCTTGTTGACAACAACCAAAACCTGTGTGAAGCCGCCAAAGCGGAGGGGTTAAACGCCATCAAGGGGAATGTGTTGAACGAGGATTTCCTTGATGTGGCGGGAGCAACCAATGCGCGGGTGTTCATCGCCATGACCACCAACCACGAAGTCAACCGGGTAGCTTCGGGGTACGCTCGCGATGTGTTCGGTATCCCGTTGGTTTGGAGTTGGCCGGCCGCTCCGGTTCATTCCGGAACGTCCGCTGCTGATACCGGAACCGGTGAGCCATCCCTTCTGTCGCCGTCGGCCCGGTGGAACGAGTGGATCATGCGCAAGGAGGTGGAGCGGGTGGTATTCACGGTCGAGCAACACGAATCGATGGGGGATTTCCAGGCCTGGGTCGACCGGCGCGGTCTGCTACCCCTGGTCATCGAGCGCAGTGGACGGCGGTTGGCCGCCATGACCGTCGGCGAATTGTTGAAGGGCGATACCGTCATCGCTTTGCGCCGGCACGCGGTGCCGGAATACCAGGCGGATTTGTTTGAGGAGCTGATCCGTCACTGTCCCATCATCGATGTCCCGGGAAAAGCTGCGTATACCGAGGTGTATGAACTGGCGGCCGATGCCCTGGCCCCCTTGGTTGGCATGGATGCAGCCGCGATTGCGGCCCGCCTGGTGAAGCGGGAGAACGAAAGCAGCACGGTGGTGGCACCCGGAGTCGCCATTCCGCATGTCATCATCGATGGCGACCAGCCGGTGGCCCTGCTGATCGCTCGTTGCCGTGACGGTGCGAATTTTCCCGGTGCCGGGACCCCGCCCGTGGAGTTCACCTTCGTGATCATCGGGGCGCGGTCCGCCCGCAACCTGCACCTGCGGGTGCTTTCGGCGATAGCCCAGTTGTTCCAGGATCCGGCGTTTGAGGACATCATGCTCGCCGCCAAGGACACCGAGGCCATGCGGAAGATCATGCTGGGCACACGCCGCCGGCGCTTCTGACAGTATTGATTTGCACCCATCCGGTTGCTGCGGTAATAACGTCAACCCGAGGCACGCTATGACCGACAAAACCTTCTACATCACCACTCCCATTTACTATGTCAACGACAAGCCCCATATCGGGCATGCGTACACCACCATCCTCGGCGATGTCATCGCACGTTGCCACCGGTTGCACGGCCATGCGGTCCATTTCCTTACCGGCACCGATGAGCACGGCCAGAAAGTGCAGCGCGCGGCCGAGAAGGACGGTATCACCCCGCAGCAGAAGGCGGACACCACGGTCGTTCGGTTCCAGGAGTTGTGGAAGAAACTTGAGATCACCCACGACGACTTCATTCGCACGACCGAACCCCGCCACAAGGAAGTCGTCCAGGCGATCCTGCAGGACTTGTTCGACCGCGGGGAGATCTACAAGGCCGAATACGATGGACTGTACGATGTAACCAGCGAGACCTTCATTACCGAGAAGGACTTGCCCGAGGGCAAGACTCCGGAGGATCTCCCGAACATCGTGCGCATCAAGGAGGCCAACTATTTCTTCCGGATGAGCGCCTACCAGGAGTGGCTGGTGAAGTACATCGAGGATAACCCCGCGTTCATCCAGCCGGACTTTCGTCGCAATGAAACACTGGGCTTCCTGCGCAAACCGCTGCAGGACCTCTGCATCTCGCGTCCCAAATCGCGGCTGGCCTGGGGCATCGAATTGCCCTTCGACCGCGACTATGTCTGCTACGTGTGGTTCGATGCGCTGGTCAACTACATCAGTGCGGTGGGGTATGGGCGTGACGAGCAGGCGTTCCGGCAGCGTTGGCCGGTGGATTACCATCTCATCGGCAAGGATATTCTCACCACGCACACCGTGTACTGGCCGACGATGCTCAAGGCGATCAACGTCCCGATGCCGAAGACCGTGTTTGCGCACGGGTGGTGGCTGTTCGGCGATGCCAAGATGAGCAAGTCGCTGGGCAATGTGGTGGACCCGATGGCGATGATCGACCGTTTCGGGGTCGATGCCTTCCGTTATTTTGTCATGGCGGAGATGGCCCCCGGCCAGGACTCGAATTTTTCCGAGGCGGCGTTCATCCGTCGGTACAATTCCGATCTCGCCAATGACCTGGGCAATCTGCTCAGCCGACTGGTGCAGATGATCAACAAGTACTTCGAGGGCCGGTTGCCCGCCGGACCGTCGACCCTCGCCGAAGGTTCACCCGAGCGTATGTTGTGGAACGACGTGGAAAAGGCCTCGAAGGGGCTGGCAACGTCGCTCGAGACCTTGCGTCTCGACCAGGGCATCTACGGGGTGATCGAGATGGTGAAATCGGTCAACCGTTACCTGGAGATCAAGCAACCATGGACCCAGGCCAAGCAGGAGGACAAGGGCCCTCTGGGGGTGACGCTGTATTGCGCCGTCGAGGCGTTGCGGGTGGCGGCCTGGTTGTTGACACCGGTCATGCCGAGCAAGATGGCGGACGTTCTGGGCATCCTCGGGGCTTCCGGCTTGTCCCAACGCGGGAATGATCCGGCGGGGTATGGGCAGTTGGCAGCCGGCACCCCGATGGGTGCGATTAAACCGTTGTTCCCGCGCATCGAGACGGACAAACCGGCGGCGGCACCGGAAGCCAAGCCTCAGGTCGAGGCGTCACCCGGTCCGCCGAAAACCGCCGCCGAGGGGTTGATCGAGATCGCCGACTTCGCCAAGGTCCAGTTGCGCACGGCCAAGATCACTGCCGCCGAGCGGGTTCCCGGTGCGGACAAGTTGCTGAAGCTGAACATCCTCGTGGGCGAGGAACGCCGCCAGTTGGTGGCCGGCATTGCCATGCATTACACCCCCGAGGACGTTATCGGCAAGACGGTCATTGTCGTGGCCAACCTCAAGCCGGCCAAAATCCGCGGTGTCGATTCCCAGGGCATGCTGCTGGCGGCATCGAAAGGTGAAAAGCTTACCCTGGTCACGGTGGACGAGGAAATCTCGAGCGGCGCCCAGGTCAAGTAGTCGCGCCGATTGAGCAGACGGCTGATTGCGGGGTCCAAGTGGACATGAAGACAACGTGGGTTATGGTAGGGTGTGTTGTGGCCGTGGCCCTGTGGGCCGGACATGACCGTTTATTGGCTGGGGATACCTCCATGAAGAAATCTGAATCCGGTCCGCTCTGGGTGTACGACTCCAAGGCGGGTGGTCTGGTTGAGTCCGCGCATGTCACGTTGAGCGAAGCGGAATGGAAAGCCAAGCTACCCCGCGATTCCTACGAGATCATGCGGCAACATGCGACGGAACGGCCCTTCTCGTGCGGGCGACTCAAGGACCGGGGCGAGGGGACCTATACCTGCAAGGGGTGCGGGTTGGAACTGTTTGTTTCGGACAGCAAGTTCGATTCCGGAACCGGCTGGCCCAGCTTTTTCCAACCCATCCACACCAACAACGTCGGAACGACCACCGATTACCTCATCGGCTATCCGCGCACGGAAGTGCATTGTAAACGGTGTGGCAGCCACCTCGGGCATGTCTTTGAGGATGGACCGCGCCCGACCGGCTTGCGGTATTGCATCAACGGAGCCTCGATGGATTTCGTGCCGGCTGATGCGGACGCCGTAAAAGAGCCCTGACGTTCGCAGCTAGGGCCTTTCCTCCACCAGGTGTCGACGCAAGGGCTCCCGTGCATCCATGCGCCACGGGTGTGCCGGATCAAAACGCCGGAGTCGATCCGCTGGCGCGGCATAAAACAAGGCGGAATCCGCGTTTTCGCGCCATCCATGCCACGCCTTCTCCAGTTCATCGCTCCGATGCCGGCGCGCAGCATACTTCGAGGCAAAATGCGTGCGGCTTATGTACAAGTAGTGTCGGAGGGGCAGGGACTCGGGATAGATCCGCATCCCGGGCATGCGGACGCGGTGACCGGCATCACGCACGAGATCGATCGGTCCGCCGAGGTTTTTCCAGGCGTTGAGCCGGTGCAGTGGAGCGGGGAGGAATGGGTAATATCCGCGCATGGTGTCCAGGAATTCATCCGGATGCTGATCGGGCCTGTCCGCGGTGGGAATGAAGGTAAACTCCTGGAAGTTAATGGCATTGAAGCCGGCACAATCAATCCGTGTGATGGCATCAACCAATCGTTCACCGGGCCGGTTGGACGTTCGGAATTCGTCCGCATCCGCATGGATGAACCAATCCGCATCCAGGGTGGCGGCAATCTCCTGTTTATGGAGAAGGCAACGGCCAAGATCGAAAAGCTCCGAGTAGGGCAGGGACGATGTGCCAACCAGGCCTCGGCCGGCAAACGAGTGAGCGACGCTCATCGACTCATCTTGGCTGTTGTCATCAATGACGTGGAAGTCAATGCCCTCGCGGTGAAGGTGCGCCAAGCTATGACGCAACATGTTTGCCTCATTACGCACGCACAGGATGGCCACCACGCGTTTCATGATGAATGACGCGGCGGCACGACATTCAAGGCGTCGAGCACACGTTCCTCGGCCCGGCGTAGGGCAGTCACGCGAAGGGCATGCTGATCGAACCGCATGGCGCTGGTGTCATGGTTTCCGGAGAGGATGGAGGTCCATGTATCCGGTGTTTCATCGGTCCACAGGTAGCCAGGACGCCCGGCCGCCGTTGGCCAGGCGAGGTCGATCGGTCGAATAGCCAGGCAGCGATTGCTGTCGCCGAGGATCGAAAGGTTCTCGGTCCAGTTGCCGCGCTGGTCGTACGTCGTCCAGCCGGATCGATCCGCGTGTTGTTGCCAGTTCGCGGGAAGAGGATGATCAAAACAGAGCAGGGCGATCCGGTTTTGGGTCCCGGGCAAACCTGCGGCGATGGCGGTGGCCAGATCTGATGTACCACTCGCGGTGTTGATGATGATAGCCAGATCGAACCGCGGGTTCGCCCGGCTGGGTATGGGTAGCCGGCATGGTGCGGCATCCTCAGCAAGTTCAAGCGAAAAGACCCGGTTGGATTCGACCCGGTTCGCACGACGCAATGCCTCCTGGAGCGGTGGGTGCCAGACATCATCATACGCGCCGTCGAGAATCACCAGGTCGTAGCGAGCGAGCAACGGCTCGAGGATTTCGGTTCCATAGGGAACGCCCGTTGCATCCAACCACGTATGGGAAAAGACGGGGAGGTCGGTGTCATCGATAACGCGAGCCATGTCGTGACGGGTCAGCCAGTCCACTGTATGGCCGCGGGTGGCGATCAGGGTGGTGAAGGCGATCAGCCACGATGCGGCCAGGCTAGGTGACCCGGCGGTGGAAACCAGAAGGACGGAGTGCGGTGCGGTGGAAGGAGTCCGCTGTGGTTCATGCGGAAGTTGAATGATGGGCCGTTGGCGTCGCGCGGTGGCCAGCAGGTTGGATTCGCGGGCCATGCGTGCGATGGTGTCTTCGGCGTCGCGGCACATCGCTACCGGGTCGAAGCCCTGCCGGTCACGGCTTGCCCGAGCGCCGATCCATGTCGCCAGCTTATGCGGGACTTTCCAGCGCCAGGACTGCAGCAGCGCCAGCAGTTCGTGGTGACGCTGACGAGCGGCTGCGTACTCGGCATGTGCGAAGGCCGCATGCCTGGCATGCCACATGGCGGCATGGCTCGGCGTGTGCTGACGCAGGACGACCTCTTCTTCGAGTTCAGCCAGGGCATGTCGGGATCCGGACGAGAGTGGTTCGTTCAAGGATGCGGCCTGTTCGCCGGTCGAAACCAGATCGCGGTACAGGTGCGCGACGGGTTCCGGTGCACACGCCCGAAGGGCCTGGTCGCTGGCGCTGTGGTGCACCAAACCTGCTTCGAACCAGTTCGCCGCGACATGCTTGGCCGGATCGGGCAGGGGTCCGCCGGTCGCGACGTCTATCTGCTGGTGGATCGCGGCCATCACGTTGGCCGGATCCGCCATGATCTGTTCGAAATGGACCACGGCGCGGGGCTTGCCCTTGGTGAAGCGGAACATGTCGCGGGTGTAGCGCTCCCACAACGCGAATCCAGCCGCCAAGCCACAGTCTCGGCGAGCAGCCAGCGAGCGGGCCACGTTGAGCGGATGGCGTACGACAAGCAGGAAAAAAGGGCGCCGAAACAACGGTAACCAGAAGGGTAGGGTCACGCACATCCGCGGATCCTTGAGAAAATAGGGGCCGTGTGAGCGCATCGCATCCAGCATCGAAACGGCCAGGGTGTGTTCCGGGTGCCGGAGAAAATCCACCGGGCTGTCGGGATTCCGGGGAAACCTCTCCGGTGTGATCCAGCTGGCACCGTACGAATCCAACAATCGATCATTCAGGCAAACCACGTCACGTCGCTCGAAGAACCCCTTTTGATTTGTTGCGTGGAGGTCAAAAGACTGATGGTCCGGCCCGAAAAACCAGCCAGCTTGCTGGAAATATCCGGCCACCGAGGAGGTTCCGGATCGGTGCATACCGAGAATAATCAATTCCACTGGCGAATCAGCGTCGGACATCGGCGCGATACTGAAGGGGAACAGGCAAGATGGCAATCCCACGTTGACAACAGGGCCGTTGTGGATTATACACTACTAAACCGATAGGGATAGTTGTGTATGGGCATTATACAATTGGTATTTGCCCCGTTAACTATTTCCGTGTAGGGGATTCTGATTGCCTGAGTGACATATGCAAAAGCAACTACCTGATCGAACACAGACCCCGTTTAACGACGAACAGTACCGGATCTTCCATCAATTGGCTTCAACATCTGCGCCGGAACAACTGGCGTGGTTGGCTGGTTTCCTGACGGCATGGTCAGGTTCATCCTCGGCGCTCCCGGCGGGTGGCGGTGGAGCATCGGATATCAACATCTTGGTCGGCTCCCAGACTGGCAATGGGGAGAAGCTGGCCGAGCAGACCATGAAGCTGGCGGCCAGCCGGGGCCTGCGAGCGTCGGTGAAGAAGATGGGCGATTACAAACTTCCCCAGCTCAAGACGGAGAAGAACCTCCTGGTGATCGTCAGCACGCATGGCGAGGGGGATCCGCCGGACAACACGAAGGAGCTTCACAGCTTTCTGTTCAGCAAGCGCGCCCCGGCCTTGAAGGACACGCACTATGCGGTGCTCGGACTGGGCGACTCGAGTTATGAATTCTTCTGCAAGATGGGGCAGGATTTCGATCGCCGTCTGGAGGAGTTGGGCGCTACCCGCATGGTGCCGCGGGTGGATTGCGATGTGGACTACGAGAGCGCGGCGGAAAAATGGATGGATGATGTCCTGACGAATCTGGCTACGCGCGTGGTGGCGGCCCCGGTTGCGACCGGCCTTGCCTACAGTGCCGCTCCGGCCGCATCCGCGTACTCGCGCAAACATCCGTTCCCGGCGGTTGTCCTCGAGAATCTCTGCTTGAATGGCCGTGGATCCGCCAAGGAAACGCGGCACGTTGAATTGTCGCTTGAAGGCTCGGGCCTTACCTACGAGCCCGGCGATGCGCTCGGTATTTACCCGACGAATGCGCCGGACGTTGTGGAGTCGCTCCTGGTGGCTCTGCGGTTTGCCGGTGGTGAGCAGGTGACCGTCGATGGTCGGGAGACGTCGATCTACGATGCGCTGTTCCGCACCATGGAAGCCACGATCATCACGCGGCCGGTCCTGCAGAAGTATGCCGCCCTGGCGCGGAATCCGAAACTGGATGAACTGCTTGACGAGCAGCACAAGAAGGCGCTGAACGATTACCTGTATGGCCGTGAATTGATCGATATGGTGACCGATTTCCCGGCCGAGGTATCGCCCCAGGCGTTTGTCGATTGTATGCGCAAACTGCCGCCCCGGCTTTATTCCATCGCATCAAGCCTGAAGCAGCATCCGGATGAAGTGCACCTGACCGTGGCAACCGTCCGCTACCAGTCCCACGGGCGTGACCGCAAGGGAGTCTGCTCGACGTTCCTGTCCGATCGGATCGGCGAATACACCACGGTGCCGGTGTATGTGGACCACAACAGCAATTTCAAGCTGCCTGCGGATCCGTCGCGCCCGGTGATCATGGTCGGTCCCGGCACCGGCATCGCCCCGTTCCGTGCCTTCGTCGAGGAGCGGGAGGCGGTTGGCGCGTCCGGCAAGAACTGGCTCTTCTTCGGTGACCAGCATTTCATGACCGACTTCCTTTACCAGTCCGAATGGCTGAAATACCTGAAGTCTGGTGTGCTAACCCGCATGAACGTGGCTTTCTCGCGTGACCAGCAGGAGAAGGTGTACGTGCAGCAACGGATGCTGGAGCATGGCGCCGACCTTTATGCCTGGCTGCAGGACGGAGCGCACTTCTACGTGTGTGGCGACGAGAAGCGCATGGCACACGATGTCCACAATGCCTTGCTGTCGATCGTGGCGAAGGAGGGCGGACTCAGCGCCGAACAGGCCGAGGAGTACGTCAAGAACCTCCAAAAGGAAAAGCGCTACCAGCGTGACGTGTACTAAGAAGGATGATCAGCGATGAGCGACGTGACCCCCGAGGAACTGAAAAAACGCGTGGAAGTGGAGCGCATCAAGGATGCGAGCAACTACCTGCGCGGCACGCTGGTGAAGAGTCTGAACGATCCGCTGACCGGCGCCTTGGCCGATAGCGATACCCAGTTGTCGAAATTCCATGGCATCTACCAGCAGGACGACCGCGACCTGCGCGATGAGCGCCGCCGCCAGAAACTCGAGCCGCACTA
>CALBHI010000398.1 GCA_937894535.1 uncultured Verrucomicrobiota bacterium | reverse complement strand
TACGGCAGGGCCACGCCGGTGCGGTAGAAGCGGACCGGGACATCGTTGGTCACGCTGAGGGTCAGGGTGCCACCGTTGCCGGGAACGGGGGCGTTCAGCCGGTTCCACTGCTGCGGGTTGGACAGCAGGTTGGTGGTCCAGAAGATGTCGTACACGCGGCTGTTGGTGGTCGGGCCGGTCTGGAGGCTCAGCACGGAAGAACCGGAGGCGCCGGTGATCTCGTTCAGGAAGAACGAGTTCACGTCGTCGGGGTTCGTGTCGGCGATGTACTCGTCGAGGTTGCTGTAGCCATCGACGTCGTAGTCGGCGGCGGCCACGCGGTCGATGACCGGGATGTTGTAGAGGTCCCACCAGGTGTTCGGGATGCCGTCGGTGATGGCTTCGCCTTCGATGCCGGTGTAGACGGCGAGGCGGTTGACGTAGAGGTTGTTGGCGTCACCACCGTCGGTGTCGAACACGTAGAAGCGGACCTGGTTCGGGGGCTGCGAGAGGAACACACCCTGGACGAGGGTGTTCTGCGGGGCGCTGCCTTCGCGGATGAAGCGCACGTTGTAGCTGTTGGTGGCGGTGCGCGAGAGGATCACGGTGATCGCGGAGTCGGACGCGTAGGACCAGCCGAGCGAGACCGGGTTGTCGGCGCCGAGGTCGCGGATGTTGTAGACGTAATCGTCGTTAAACACGCCGACTTCGAACAGCCAGGCGTCGGTGTTCTGGAACATCACGCCTTTCGCGCCGTTGCGGAAGTTCACGCCGAGGTCGAACGACATCGACTCGCCGATGCCCAGAGGCTGGTTCATCGGGCGGAGGGCGGTGACGATCGGGGCGTTGGGGCCGGTGCCGTCGCCGGAGGCGTAGAAGCCGAAGGATTCGCCTTCGCTGTCATTCACATCGGCGCCGCCAAAGGTCGAGTTGCCGAGGAACATGCCGACGAAGTTGGTGTAGCCTTCGCCCGCGCCATCGGTGTTGGCGTTGATGATCCAGGTGCCGAAGCCGACGCCGCCGTTGCCGAAGTTGTCGAAGGTGGCAGGCGGGTAGTAGGTGGTGTCGTCGTAGGCGATATCGACCACGCGGAGGTCGCGTTCATCGGTGATGGTGTCGATCGCTTCGGCGCTGAGGGTGGCCACCCCGTTGGACAGGGCGACGACTTCGAATTCCACCCGGTTGGTTCCGGCGGGGATTTCCACGCTGGCCGGGGTGGCGGCCACGGCAGCGTCCGATACGCCGAGCTGGACCTCGAGGGCATTGTTCACCGGGCCGGTCCGGGTGACGGAGAACACATTGGTGCGTCCGGCAACCATGCCGTCGTAACCACCGATGGACAACACGGCGATTTCGCTGCCGGTGAAACGGGCGAGGCGGTTGAAATACAGGTTGTTCGCGCTGTCGCCGCTGTCGGTATTGAAGTTGAAGAAACGGACTTCGTTCGGGGCGCTGCCGCCGAGGTCAACGTTGTCGAGAAACTCGGATACCGGCTCGGTGCCGTCACGGGTAATGGTGATGTCATAGAGGTTCGCGGCAATGCGGGCGAACTCGATGGTGATCGCGCTGTCGCCGGCGTAGGGCCAGCCGAAGGGCACGGCGTCCTGGTTGCCGATCTTGTACCAGTAGTCGTCGCCGAACACGCCAAACTCGAAGACATTGTTGCCGCTGTTCTGGAAGGAGACACCCTTCGAGCCGTTGCGGAAGTTCACGCCGATCTCGAGGGAAAGGACTTCGCCGACACCGAGGCCGCCGGTCAGCGGGCGGATGGCGTTGACGAAGGGATTGCCGCCGCCCTGGCCGTTCGCGTAAAGGGCAAAGGCATCGCCCGAGCTGGCATTGACGTCCATGCCACCGAAGGTCGAGTTGCCGATGAAGGCGCCGGCGAAATTGGTGAAGCCTTCGCCCGCGCCATCGTTGTTCTGGAGGATCCACGGCTCGAAACCGAGGCCGCTGTTGCCGCCGTTGGTGAAGGCGCCGGCGGCGTAGGAGGAGTCATCGTAGCCGAGGTCGTATACCGCGATGTCGTACTGGGCATCCGGGTAACCGGTGTTGGTGGCGATCACGGTGGCGACACCGTAGCCAATGCCTTCCACGGCGAAGTTCGTCGCGGCGGCACCGAGGGCGAAATCGACCGAAGCGGGAACATCGGCCACACCGGCATCGCTGGTCAGCAAGGTGAAGGTCGTGGCGGCAACGTTTGATCCGCCGCGGGTCAGGGTGAGCTGGTTGGTCATGCCGACGGCCATGGCATCGCGGCCGCTGAGGGCGGTGGTGGAGGCCGGATTGGGCGTGATCACAAGGTCGTTGGCGAAGAGGGCGTAGTTGATGTTATCGCCGAGGTGACCCCCGTTGTAGAACTTCACCTTCGCGGCCGGGGCACTCAGGGTGGTCGACACCGCACTGGTGGTGAACCCGTCGTTGCGGGTCAGGGTCACGCTGAGCTGGTTGCCGGCCAGCTGGCCGACCACCACCGACACGGTCGCCGTATCCACGTAGGTCGAGCTGACCACCACGCCGAGGGCACCGCTGAAGGTGTAGGAGAGGTTGTCGTCCGAGAAATTGATGTTCAGCAGTTCGTTGTTGGAGGCATCGAGGATGTTGATGCCGCGGGCTCCCCCGCCCCAATTGTAGGCGATGGTCGCACCAAAAAGGTCGCCTTGCGCCAGTGCGGCGTTGAAGGGGCGGATGGCCTCGCCGTAGCTGCCACTGCTGCCGCCGTAAAACCGGAAGGAGAGGCCGTTGGTGGCGTTGATGTTGCCCGTGCCGCCGGTCGAATCGGCCAGATCCACCAGAGCGCCATCACCCACATTGAATTCCCAGGCGCCGAATCCGGTGCCGAGGTTCGATCCGTTGGTAAACGTTCCCGCACCGTAATTACCGGCGTTGTCCGCGCCAGCACCGGCGGCCTGAACCGTGGAAACCGCCGCGAAACCAAACACCACGGCCAGACAACCCATCTTTCGTATCAACTGCTGCATCATAGTCCTGCTCCTTTTCACATGCTCCAACATTGACCTACCCATATCCGCTAAAACGCTCTACATGAAACCACACTTGTCGATCCAAACAAAGCCTAAACATAGGCATCATGAACGATTTGGGCGACGGCCTGGCCGATTTTGCAACCTGATCAGGCGTAACGTTTTACCGATGAACTGAAGAATATACCCCAAAGGCGGCAAATCGTTTAGTTCAAATGTGCCTACGCTGCGGTCGTTTTCTGGCTTCCGGTCAGGGCGCTTCAGGGACCGGCAGGAGTTCGGCCAAGGTGGCTTTCAGGGCGGACTCGGTCGGATCGGTAGCGATGATGGTGCCATCCGGACCGATGAGAAACGTGGCCGGAATGGCTTCGATGCCGAGTTGGGTGGCGAATTCGTTTTCCCAGCCTTTGCCGTCAAAGAACTGGGGCCAGGTGATGCCTTCCTTCTCGAGGTAGCTGGTGAGCTTGTCCTTATCGTCATCGAGTGAAATGCCGATGATGTCGAATCCGCGGTCGTGAAATTCGGCGTAAGCGGCCTTCAGGGCGGGCATGGCCTTGAGGCAGGGAACACACCAGGTGGCCCAGAAATCGACCAGCACGACCTTGCCGCGGTAGTCGGCGAGGTTGATGGCGGTGCCGTCGAGGGCGGTGAAGGCGAGTTCGAGGGTTTCTCCGGGGCCGGGAGCGGCAAACATGCCGCCGAACTCGTCGAGGGCTTCGTTGATGGTCGCGGCCATTTCGTGGTCCTTGAAATCGGCGCGCACCGTGGCGATGAAGGCGATGCCGTCTTCCTTGCGTCCGTCGAGGCGGTACATCTGGATCAGCGGGGCGACAATTTCACCGAAGGCCACACTGAGATCGAGCTGCGACTTGTCGGCGGGAAGCTCCTTGTAGCGGGCATCGAGCAGGTCGATGGCGGCACCGTATTCGTCGAGGGCGACCAGGCCATAGACCAGTCGTTCACGCGCCTCGCCGAGGTCCTCGGCTTCCGGGTTGGCGGCGATGTAGGCCTTGAGGGCTTCGACCTGCTGGCGGTTGTTGTCGGCGAGCAGTTCTTCGAGGCTGCTGTAGGCGTGGACGGCGGGGATGGAGGCGAGGGCGAACAAGGCGGCGAGCGCGATGGTTTTCATGGAGTTCCTCATGGTGTGGCGTGTTGGACGCAGCGGACGGATTTCTGTTCAGGGGGGAGCGGCGGTTTCGGCGTAGGCGGCCACCGGGGCGCAGGAGCAGACGAGGTTGCGGTCGCCGTACGGGTTGTCGATGCGGCCGACCGAGGGCCAGAATTTACGCTGGCGCAAGGTGGGCACCGGAAATGCGGCCTGCTCGCGGGTGTAGGCGTGGGTCCAGGTGTCGGCGCAGACCTCGGCGACCGTGTGCG
>CALBHI010000397.1 GCA_937894535.1 uncultured Verrucomicrobiota bacterium | reverse complement strand
CAAGGAGGGCGTGGTCTTCCACCGCAGCATCTGGATCCTGTTCATGTTCCTGGCCACCCTGGTCGGCAGCATCAGCACGCTGTTCGACAAATACTTGCTGCAGCAGCAGGGCATGCCGACCCTGCTCGTGCAGTTCTGGTTCTCGTTCTACAACGTGGTGCTGATGACCGTCTTCACCGGCGTGGTGTGGTGGCCGCGCCGCAAGACCTTCACCCCGTTCCGGTGGCGCTGGAGCATCGCCCTGATCGGCCTGCTGCTGATCGCCGCCGACTTCGTGTATTTCCAGGCGCTGGAAAATCCCGAGGCCCTCGTGGTTATCCTGTCGCTGCTGCGCCGGAGCAGCGTGGTGGTCTCGTTCACCCTCGGCGCCGCGCTGTTCCGCGAAACCAACCGTCGCGGCAAGGCCTGGGCCCTCGCCGGCATCCTTGCCGGGGTTTTCCTGATCGTGCTGGCCTGACCGGCGCAGGCTCGCCGCAGGGCGGAATTCGTGTTATCGTGCCTTCCGTGACAGTTCACCCATCCGAATCAAACTGTATCAACCAATCAAAACCACAGCACCCGTGACTACATCCACCGAAGAACCAACCGCCGTGCTGCTGATCGCCTGCCCCGACCAGCCGGGGATCGTCGCTGCCGTGACCGAGTACCTGTTCGGCCTCGGCGGCAACATCCTCGATCTCGACCAGCACGTGGACCGCGAGGCCGGTGTGTTCCTGATGCGGGTATCGTGGAGTTCCGACCGCCCCGGCCTGAACGAGGCCACCTTCGCCACCGGCTTCCGCCCGCTGGCCGGACGGTTCGGCATGACCTGGGAACTGCGCGATCCCCAGCAGCGCGCCCAGATCGCGTTGTTCGTGACCAAGGAATCGCACTGCCTGTTCGACCTGTTCGCCCGCCACCAATCGGGCGAATGGTGGGCGGACATCCCGCTCGTTGTCAGCAACCGCGACGACCTGCGCAGCGTCGTGGAGACCTTCGGCATCCCGTTCCACCTTTTTCCCATCACCACCCAGACCAAGGCGGCACAGGAACAGGCGGAGATCGAACTGCTCAAGGCCTTTAACGTCGACACCGTCGTGCTCGCCCGCTACATGCAGATTCTCTCGCCGGACTTCCTGCGCGCCTTTCCGCGCCGCGTCCTCAACATCCACCACTCGTTCCTGCCCGCCTTCCCCGGCGCACGCCCCTACCACGCCGCCTTCGCGCGCGGGGTGAAGATCATCGGCGCCACCTGCCACTACGCCACCGCCGACCTCGACGAAGGCCCGATCATCGAACAGGACGTCATCCGGGTATCGCACCGCGACGACGTCGAGGACTTCATCCGCAAGGGCAAGGACGCCGAAAAGATCGTCCTCGCCCGCGCCCTCACCGCCCACCTCGAACACCGCGTCATCGTGTACGGCAACAAGACCGTGGTGTTCTGATTCCCGGTCACGCCATCGAGGGAACCCTTGGCGAAGCATGCATCCATGCAGTACGATAGTCCCATGACCCACCACGACGACAAGAAGCCGGACGAAACCGACGACTTTGGCAAACAGCTGCAGGACATGCTGCGCGCGGCGAAAATCCAGTTCATGCCGTTTGGCGGCATGGGAGCGGCCGCCCAACCGGCGGGCAACGAAGCGCAACCGGACGAAGACGAAGAAGCCGCCGTTGCCCTCGAACGCATCCGTTCGTTCCAGCTCAAGCCACGCGAGGTCCGTGACCACCTCGACCGGTTTGTCATCCGGCAGGACGAGGCCAAGAAGGTCCTGTCCGTCGCCATCTGCGACCACTACAACCACGTGCGCCGCTGCCTCGAGGATCCGCGCGCCGCCCAGGAGGAATACGCCAAACAGAACGTGATCCTGCTCGGGCCGACCGGCGTGGGCAAAACCTATCTGATGCGCTGCATCGCCAAGCTGATCGGCGTGCCGTTCGTCAAGGCCGACGCGACCAAGTTCTCCGAGACCGGCTACGTCGGCGCCGACGTCGAGGACATCGTGCGCGACCTCGTGCGCGCCGCGAACAACGACCCCGACCTCGCCCAGTACGGCATCGTCTACATCGACGAGATCGACAAGATCGCCACCCGCAGCGGAACCCAGGGCGGGCGCGACGTGTCCGGCCGCGGCGTGCAGACCAATCTGCTGAAGCTGATGGAAGAGACCGACGTCAACCTGCAGAGCCAGACCGACCTGGTCGGCCAGATGCAGTCGATCATGGACCTGCAGCGCGGCGGCAAACCGCGCAAACGCACGGTCAACACCCGCCATATCCTGTTCATCGTCAGCGGCGCGTTCGACGGCATGCACGACATCATCCGCAAGCGCGTCGCCACCGGCTCGATCGGGTTCGGTACGTCCGCCAAGGCCAGCACCACGGACGACGACCTGCTGCACCGGGTCGGGACCGGCGACTTCATCGCCTACGGCTTCGAGCCGGAGTTCATCGGCCGCCTGCCCGTGCGGGTGGTGTGCGAGAACCTGAACGCCGACGACCTCGAAAAGATCCTGCTCCAATCCGAAGGCAGCATCCTGCGCCAGTACCTGCACGACTTCCGCGGGTACGGCATCGACCTCACCGTGAAACCGGATGCGCTGCGGCGTATCGCCGAACGCGCCGCGCTGGAAAAGACCGGCGCGCGCGGCCTGATGACCGTGCTGGAGAACGTATTCCGCCGGTTCAAGTTTGAACTGCCCTCCACCACGATCAAGGAACTCAGCATTGATGCGGAGGCGCTCGACCAGCCTGACCGGCAACTGGATCGCCTGCTCAAGGAAAACGAGACCGCCCAGCGCGCCCACCTGCGCGGGGAAGTGGCGCAGTTCGCCGCGCGGTTCGAGGCGGCCTGCGGACTCGGACTCGATTTCACCGAGGAGGCGGTCGATGCCCTGGTGGCAGAGAGCCTCGCTGGCGGCAAGACTGTGCGCGGCCTCTGCGAGGATAAATTCCGCGACTACGAGTTCGGCCTGAAGCTGATCCACAAGAACACCGGCCAGCAACGCTTCACCATGACCCGCGCCACGGTGGACCATGCCGTCGAGGAAATCTCGCGCTGGGTGCGCGAGAGTTATGCCGCTGGGGGCTGATGACGCCTCACGGCGTCACTACGAACACACCGCGATCATCCGTTTGTAGTGCGGCCGTCAGGCCGTTTTTCCGTTATGCGTTCATCATCCCAGCCTCGCCCCATGTCATCCACGGGATAGTCGCGCCACCACAAGCGCAATACATCGAGTCCATACTGCTGCTCATAGAACGCCAAACTGCTCCACGGCCAATCGGTCGCCACGTCCACCAATCCATGACGCACGGGATTGGCATGGATGTAATTTATGGCTGCCTTCAGGTGTCGCTCGGATCGGATGGCCCGATCTGAAAACCGATACCACACCTTGCGGCCAGGCATGGCATCCTCCCGATTCCATTGCGTGGAAATACCATTATGAAGACGACCTAATCGTCGACCAAATGGCAGCAATTCCGTTTTCACAAGCAAATGGTAATGGTTGGGCAACACAACCCAGGACATCAGCGTGGAATTCGGGTCATCCACGATCAGCCGAACAAGCTTGGATTGCCACTCAGCCAGCCGCGTCGGCGTCGCCATGATCTCCCGGTGCTCATAACAAGCCGCCGAGATCAGATACGTTTTCATGCCATCCCCGAAATGAGGCGGGGCATGCCATGGTACTTTTTGTATTTTACGCAATCGCTCCCATTCTCGCCGGAGTTCAGGGGTGAGCTTTTTGAAGGTGTACATGGTGAGACCTGCATGACGCCTTACGGCGTCACTACCAACTTATCTGTCCTTGAATATGGTCGCGCACCCCTCACTCCCGCCCCTTCTCCACGCTTTTCTCCAGGGCGCGGGCGACGGCGAGGCCGACCTTGGGGGTGACCGTGCGCTCCATCGAGGCGAACAGGTTGGCAACCGGCATCAGGGCCCCATACCACTTTTCAAACCAGGCCCGGCCCAGCGTGTCGGTGGCCTTCGCCTCGCGCACCTCCACCGTGCCCTCCAGGTAGATCCGCCCGGTCAATCCGAAGGTCAGCAACCGCAAGGCCATGTTGCCCTCGTCGTACCGGGTGATCACCACCTCGACCCGGTACGCCGACGGATCGTCCGTCCGCCCCTTTAACACCCGCGAGACATAGTGCTGCACATCCTGCTGCAGAAAAGCCAGTTGGTCGGCCGGGACCGGACAGGTGGACCGCACCGCCACGGCCGCCCCCCGCTCCGGGACGAGCGGCGCATGGTACTCCCACACCACCGGTTGCGTCGCCCGGCAACCCACCAACAACATAGCGGCCATCCACCCGGCCACCGCACGAGCAAGGTTGTATTTCATGCCGGGCATGATAGGAGGGGGAAGCGGTGTTGGCGAACCCGATCGCAGCACAAATTCCGCTTTATCTGTTAAACCGGATAAAGTAATATATACGCCCTACCAAGCAAATACGAAGGCGGCAGGTTATGAGTACGACACGGGAACAGGTTTTGCGCGACGCGTTGGCGAAGCGGATTTTGATCATCGACGGCGCGATGGGCACGATGATCCAACGCTATAAGTTGCAGGAGTCGGACTACCGGGGCGAGCGGTTCAAGGACCACCCGCACGACGTGAAGGGCAACAACGACCTGCTGGTCCTGTCCCAACCGCAGATCATCCAGGAGATCCACCGCCAATACCTCGAGGCCGGGGCGGACATCCTCGAGACGAACACCTTCAACGCACAGTCGATCTCGATGGCCGACTACCACATGGAGCACCTCGCCTACGAACTGAACGTGGCCGGGGCACGCATCGCCCGCGAGGTGGCCGACCAGTTCGAGAAGAAAAACCCGGCCAAGCCGCGCTTCGTCGCCGGCGTGATCGGACCGACCAACCGCACCGCCTCGATTTCGCCCGACGTGAACAACCCGGGCTACCGCAACGTAAACTTCGACCAGTTGGTCACCGCCTATACCGAGTCGGTGCGCGGGCTGATTGACGGCGGGGCCGACATCATCCTGATCGAAACCGTGTTCGATACCCTGAACGCCAAGGCCGCGATCTTCGCGGTGAAGCAGTTCTTTGCGCAGAACAACGTCTCCCTGCCGATCATGATCTCCGGTACGATCACCGACCGCAGCGGCCGCACCCTGACCGGCCAGACCGCCGAGGCGTTCTGGTATTCGATGATGCATGCCGAGCCGATCAGCATCGGCTTCAACTGCGCCCTCGGCGCCGCCGACATGCGCCAGCACATCGACGACGTGTCGCGGGTGGCCCCGACCTACATCTCGACCCACCCGAACGCCGGCCTGCCCAACGCCTTCGGCGGCTACGACGAGACGCCCGAGGACATGGCGAAGATCCTGCGGGAATTCGCGGAAAGCGGCCTGATCAACCTGGTCGGCGGCTGCTGCGGCACCACCCCCGCCCACATCAAGGCGATCGCCGAAGCAGTGGCCGACGTGCCCCCGCGCCGCCCGCCCGTGGTCGAAAAGACCCTGCGCTTGTCCGGCCTCGAACCGTTTGTGATCCGCCCGGAAACCAATTTCGTGAACATCGGCGAACGCTGCAACGTGACCGGATCGCGCAAGTTCCTGCGCCTGGTCAAGGACGGCAAACTCGACGAGGCGCTCGATGTCGCGAAGCAGCAGGTCGAAAACGGCGCGCAGATGCTGGACATCAACCTTGACGAGGGCCTGCTCGACGCCGAGGTGCTGATGCCCCAGTTCCTGAACCTGATGGCGTCGGAGCCCGACATCTCGAAGGTCCCGTTCGTGATCGATTCGTCGAAGTGGAAGGTCATCGAAGCCGGCCTGAAGTGCGTGCAGGGCAAGTGCGTGGTGAACTCGATCAGCCTGAAGGAGGGCGAGGAATCGTTCATTGAACAGGCCCGCAAGGCGCGGCTCTACGGCGCAGCGGTGATCGTGATGGCGTTCGACACCAAGGGGCAGGCCGACACGCTGGAGCGCCGCCTGGAGATCTGCTCCCGCTCGTACGAGATCCTGACCAAGGTGGTCGGCTTCCCGCCCGAGGACATCATTTTCGACCCCAACATCTTCGCCATCGCCACCGGCATCGAGGAACACAACGGCTACGGCGTGA
>CALBHI010000396.1 GCA_937894535.1 uncultured Verrucomicrobiota bacterium | reverse complement strand
ACACGCATGTCGCCCCCGACACGCATGTCGCCCCCGACACGCATGTCGCCCCCGAGATCCGCATATGGCACCGCAATTATTACGAAACGATCTTGCGTTCAGCCGAGGCGGAGCGACGCATTGCCGAATACATCCGGATGAATCCCTGGCGGTGCGTGCAGGAATTTGGCGGCGGATTCCGGGGCATCGGCAATCCCGCCTTGTGGAACGGGGAAAAGTGCGGGGTGCTGTGCAGCCGCAACGCGCCGGCAATCGGCCGACTACCCGACGCGGAGGTGTATTTCAGTGGATGGCATTCGCCAAAGGAAAAAGAAATCCTGGCATGGTTGTTGAAAAACGGCCGCCGGGTCATCGCCTGCCCGGCGTGGGGCATCAAGGATGCCGCCTTTGCGCCGGGTGTGCGGGAGGCCTTGGAGGAAAACCGGATGCTGATCCTGGAGATGCGCGACACGTCCGGAAACCTCGCCGCGGCCGAGGCGCGCAACCGCTTTGTGATCGAGCACGCCGACACCCTGTTTACCCCCCACGTCACCCCCGGCGGCATGCTGGACCGTTTGTTGCAGGATGCAGCGAAAGCCAGGCGCGGGGCCTCACCTGGGAAAAGGCACCCGCGCCGCCCGCCATTGACCCATCCCCCATTAACCATCACCCATAAACCATCAACCATGACCCATTCCGCCATCGCCAGCGTCCTCACCAAAGGCCGCGGCCCCGGCCTCTTCAGCCGCCCCCCCAGGATCTAACCCCCCGCTTCTCCCTTCATCACCCATCCCCCATTAACCATCAACCATTCCGCCAAAGGCGGACCCGCCCCCGGCGGGCAACCATCTCTTCCCGTCCAATCCCTGGAACCCCCCGCGCCGCCTCGTTCCAATCCTTGGACAACCTGCAAAAACCAAGGAAACCCAAACCCGCCGCGTTCGTAGTGCGCCCGTAAGGGCGCAAGAGGGAAATTGCCGCCATGAACGATCAGACAGATTGGGGACAGAGCCGTTGATGCAACCCGTTGCGCCCCAAGCTGCGTGTGGGCACATAGAACCGCGGACGGCATCTCATCCGGTGTGTATTGATGTCCCGATGAATCGATGCAATGACACGGGTTCGACCCCATGCAGGCAAGGGCTAGGCGAACCACGCGCCGCAACCGATAAATACGTTAATCGCTCACGAACAGAGACTTGCGTGACATTAAAAAAGAAGAAAAAATCCGCTTGCCAAATCGAAGCGCTTCGATAAAACAATTGACCGTGTCGCGCGGTTGCGCCCCAAGGAGGTCACCCGCCGATTATCGTCCGGTGCTTCCGGATCAAGGAGCGTATGTCCCGTCCGCGTCAGGTTGTCCGTTGGTTGATCGCCCTCACCCTGGGTCTTGGGGTGGGTGGGATCGTGTTCGGTTTTCCGACGTGGATCGGGGTGTACGGATCCTACACCCGGCACGATGGCCGCAACCCCGGCACCTTTACCGTCCTGATGAACCAGGACTACACCGGACTGAAGGCGGAGGTCGGCATCAAGATCGGATCCGGCGCGTGGCGGATGTTTCCGATGACGCGGACCGGAAAAGTCGATCTCAACTCCATCTGGTCTTTTACGCCCGCCTCGCCGTTCCCACTCGATACCCCCATCGAATACTTCTTCTACGGCTACGACAACGTCGGCGGACGCACCTGGGACAACCGGGGCACGCTGAATTATCAGCTCTTTTTCCCCGGACCCAAACCGCTTCAGTGGGCCGGCAACGTCAGCCATTGGCCGACCAATGGCACCATCAAACCCGTTGACGATGTCTGGGTGAACCTCGAAACCTGGCCTCTCGGCGCCGCCGTTGCTGTCGAGGTGACCTATTCCACCAACGGATGGCGCTCGGCGAACACCATTCCGATGAACCGTGCCGGCCAGCGCGGCAACAACGACTGGTGGAATGCCAACCTGCGAACCTTTTTTGGCGGTTCGACCATCGAGTACTTCATGAAGGTCGTGGATGGGCGAAGTTCCAACACCTGGGTGAACAATGCCGGCCGCAATTACCGTGCACCGGTCAACCGCGGTCTTGCCGTCGCGTGGGTCGGCAACCAATCCGCCTGGCCACCCGATGGCTCCGTACGTGCCGACACCGACTTCTGGTTGAATGTGGAGTCGTGGCCCCTCGGCGCCGGTCGCTACGCCACCACGCGGTATAGCGTCAACGGTTTTGTCTGGTTTGATGAACCGATGGTGCGCGCCGGCCAGAAAGGCAACAACGACTGGTGGCACCTGAACCTCGGGGAATTCCCGCCCGGCGCCACCATCTACTACCGCACCGAAGTCACCGACCAAAACGGCACGACCCTCTCCGCCGCAACCCGCATGACCGGCACCAAAGTAATCTCCTCCCCCGCCGACACCGACCAGGACGGCCTCCCCGACGACTGGGAACGCTTCTGGTGGGCAAACCTGAATGCCGACAGCCGCGGAAATCCCGAACGGGATGGAATACCCGGCATGCCCATGATCAACCAACTCGAATGGCTGCTGGGTACCGAACCGACGACAAGCAACCTCACGGAAGCGGTGTCATTGTTGTGGAATCCCTCGTTGCCTGTGCAACGGGGGTTGGTCCGTCTTTCTTACATGCCAGATGTCGATAATCTTCAAAAAACGTTTGTTGCCGAAGTCACATCATCACCGGGGCAGGAAGTGTGGACCTCCGGACCGATGACCCGTCACCCGCTGTCGGGACGTATTGAAACCAATCTGGCCATCCCATCGACCGCGACAAATTTGACCATCAGGTATCGTTCGGGAGGCGTTACTAACAAGAATCATGGGATCTCATGGAACCTGCCCGTACGGGCGCTCGACCCCTCGATTCCGCCCGATTCAGATCACGATGGTATGAGCGATGAATGGGAAATCCATCACGGGCTCGATCCGCTGGATGATGGAACGGAGAACCAGAATATGGGATCACGTGGAGATCCGGATGGTGATGGATACTCCAATGCGGAGGAATGGCTCAACGGCACCGATCCTCGGGATGTTCGTTCCAACCCGTTGACCATGGGCGATCATGACGGTGATGGCCTCACTGACTTCTGGGAGTATCGGATCATCGATCACTCTTCCTCTGACTCCCTCCGGTTTTTGGCCGATGTAAGCGCCTTGGATGACTTCGATGCGGACGGAGTATTGAATGGTGAGGAGTTTCTCGCCGGATCAGACCCCCTGGACCCCTTGTCGTTACCCCCGGGTACGCGTGTGATCCCGTGGGCAGCATTGGATAATCATGCATCACGCATTGAACAGGAGATCTGCGCCGCGCCCGATGGCGGGTTGGTGCTTCTTGTGCCGGGCATCTATCGGATCGCCAGCCCGATAAACTTTTCCGGCAAAAAAGTCACATTGCGAGGTATCAATTCCTTTGGTGAAGTCGTTCTCAAGGCGGTCGCAAACAACCGTCTTCTTGAGTTTGCGAGCGGAGAAACACGCGCATCCGTGGTCGAGTCGCTCACCCTTGAGGGTGGCTCCTCCGACAATAACGGTGGTGCCATACTGGTTGAACATGCCTCGCCGACGCTGCGCAATCTTGTGATTCGTGAGAATTACGCACTCGGATCCGGAGGGTCTCTTGCTGTGCGTCACGGAAGCCCATTACTGACGCACATCGAATTTATCAACAACGAGTCCTATGATAACGGTGGCGCTGTTGCCGTTTACCACTCGACGGGGTTGGTCATCCAGGCGTGTTCATTCATCAACAACCGCGCACGCGGCACGAAGGCACTTGGCGGCGCTTTGTTTGTCGAACAAAGCATGTTTGGCTTGGCGTCGTCCTTTTTCACCGCCAATGCGGCCGATCGCGGAGGTGACGGCCTCTTTGCCCTGCATAGCACCGCGCATGTAGAGCGGATCACGATGTCATTTCAACCGGAGGGACTGGCCGCAGAAGAATCATGGGTTGAGATTGCAAACGCGATCTTGTGGTCAAACGGAGTCCCGATGAGCAAGGGCGGAGCATTGTTCTGCCGAGATAGCCTTTCCGATGTCGCGCTGCCGGGGCCGGGCAATATGCAGGGGAACCCACGGTTGATTCGCGGGTCCTGCAGGGTTACATCGGATTCCCCTGCGATCAATGCGGGGGCCGGTTCAAACAGGGTGAAGGACATTGACGGAGAAATCCCGGAGGATCGCATCGATATCGGTTGTGATGAGTTCGTTGATCGCGATGGAGACGATCTTCCCGATAGCTGGGAGGTACGTGTAGCCTCAGGGCTGGGGCTCGGTTCGATGGATGATCCGGACAAAGACGGTCTTTTCACGCGCGCAGAGTATAACGAAGGAACAAACCCCCTTCGCGCAGATACGGATCGGGATGGTATTCCTGACGGGTGGGAAATCGGACGTAGCATGGATCCGCTTAACGCGTACGATGCGCTCAGGACCTTGGACGATTCGGGCGTTCCGGCCTACTACCAATACCATCGTCATGTCGTGGTTACCCCCGCCTCAACGTCAAGCTTCGTCGTGCATCCCGCAGGCACCCAGACCATTCAGCAGGCGGTCGATCAAGCGCCTCCGTATTCGATCATAACGCTGGCCAACGGCGTCTATTCCGGCCCGGGCAATCGCGATGTTACGCTAACGGGCAAGAACCTAATGATCGTTTCCACCGGAGGCCCTGCTGCGTGTGTGATTGATTGTGCGGGAGCCGGGCGCGCCTTTGAATTCGGTTCGAACGTGGATCACCGGACTTTGCTCCGGGGCGTTACCATCAAAAACGGTTACGTGAATTATCTTCATGGAGAGGGCGGGGCCATCGCGATCTCGAATGCCAGCCCGTCGATCGATCAATGCATCATCGTGTCTAACCGCGCCAATGTTGGCGGCGGGGGCATCAGTATTCAGGATGGGGCCGCCTACCTGAGTCGATGCCGGATCGAAGATAATATCGCCGAGTACAATGCGGGGGGAGGGGTGTATGTTCGCCAAGGCTCACTCCGTATCGAAAACAGTGTGATTCAACGCAACCGCTGCATTGCCAGCGGACGAAATCTTGGCGGCGGAGGACTCTACGCCACAGGCTCCGACGTCAACCTGTACAATACGCTGTTTTCATACAACGAAAGCGAACAGAAAGGCGGCGGCGTCATGATTGCCTATCCTGGCCGCGCCGACCTGGTGAACTGCAACATCGTGTGGAATCAGCCGGCGGGTGTGTTTGCTTCCGGTGATATTCGTATCATCAACGCCATCGTGTGGAACAACGGCACCGACCTTTCCGTGCCCATGACGCATCTCCATCGTCCGCCGGTTTTCAGCATTATCGGCTCCCGGGCAGATCCCGACCGGGGGGTGATCTCGATCGATCCGCACTTGCAGCTTGGCACAACCCGCTTGCTCCAGGACTCGCCCGCTATCGATGCCGGAACAACCGTTGCGTTCCCATACCGTGATTACGAGGACGAGGAGCGCTGGGATCATCCATTGAAATCCAACATCATTTCCCGCGTGGATATTGGCATGGATGAGTTTGTTGACGTGGACGGTGACGGCGTCGCAGATGCGTGGGAGACGCTTTATTTCGGAAACCTGTTTAAGCAAGCGGAGGACGACACCGATAGCGACGAACTCAACCTGCTTGAAGAATACGGCATCGACACAAATCCCACGCGTTCAGACAGTGACGAAGACGGACTGGATGACCTGTTTGAGATCGTCTTCGGGTTGGATCCGCGATCCTCCCATACCGGAGGAGGAACGGTATCTGACGGACAGCGCGACTCGGATGGTGATGGGTTTGTGAACATCTTCGAGCAAGATATCGGAACCGATCCCGGCAACCGCTGGTCGAGCCCCGGCGCGAATACGGGGTCTGGCCGACTGTTTGGTGACAATGCCGCACGGTGGGTGGTACTGCCATGAAGACCGAGTGTCATACGACGTTGTTTCACCGGCGGGAGTTTCTGCGCCACCTCATGGTGGGCGCGGCAGGGGGCGTACTGTTTGCTGCCACCCGCGAGCTATGCCAACTCGCGAAGTCGGCATGCCCGTTTTGCCGTGCTCGGCTGATCGGCGAGTTATCTAGTGCCGTGGTTGGTCCTCGCGATCCGTCCACGTGTCCGAATTGTGGGCGAAACATCTATTCAGGAATGTGGCCCGGAAGCCGTGTTCGTTTGCATCATTTCGCCGAGTCGAGAGATACGTGCAGGAACATGGACTGGGTTCCATTCCCCAACGCAAGCCTTGTCGAGGCTTCCAGCAAACCGTTGATACCGTCAGGAATTCTACATTTTAAGGAGGGCGGCCGTAAGGTCTTAGGTCTGCCGAAAAGGCAGGGTGCGGTGATTCGCCGCACACAACGTTAACCCACGAGAGCGCAGAACGGCCTCTCAGAACCCTTTCTGAGAGGCCGTTCGCGCTACGGTGCAAGCCGTGAGAATGGTAAACCCGGCCGCCCTCCTTGCCCTTTTATGAAGCAAGCGAAGCAATATGAACAAATAAGCCACTGGTCACGCACACAGGAAATGGCTGGTGTTGACCGCGACGTCCGTGAACTATTCGTGGCTTATGCCAGGCTGGTGGTCGACGCGGGGAGGAACGTCCCCGACTTCACCGCGCTCGATGTGTCTGCGGACACCTCGTTTTCCATGCGAGATGTCCCGCCATCGCCAGCCCTTGATAACGCTGACCCGCGCTTCCGCGCTTTTGTCGCCTCCTATAGCCGTATCATGATCGGACGTCGTCTTCCGGTTTTCCTAAGCGCAAGCCAGATGGCAAAAAAAATGAGGATTCCATTGAGGCAACTGGTCTGGATGGCTTGGCATCAAGAGGCCGGTTATCATCGATACACCGTCCCGAAGCCGTCGGGCGGCGTGCGTACCATCGATGCTCCGGTGGAAAAACTAAAGACGTTGCAAGGCTGGATTCACCGACGGATTCTTGTTGATGCCAAGCTACATCGATGCGCCACGGGCTTCAGGCGGGGTGTGTCCATAGTGGACAATGCGGCCCGTCATGCGCGGAAGCGGGTGGTTGTTCGGATCGATCTCAAGGACTTCTTTCCAACCATTACCCATCGGCAGGTGCGCAAGGCTTTTGAGCGTCTAGGATATCCTTATAGCGTATCCAGTATGATGTCGAACCTGTGCACACTGCGCGGAGTCCTCCCGCAAGGCGCTCCAACCAGTCCGGCGTTGGCCAATCTCGTCTGTCAAACGCTGGATGAACGTCTGTACCGCTTAAGCCGGAAGTGGAAGTGTCGATATTCCAGATATGCGGATGACCTTGTGTTTTCCTCCAACAACGAACGGATGCCGGATCTTATTCCTTTCATCAAGGAGGTAATCAAGAGTGAAGGTTTTGTGGTAAATGAGGACAAGGTCCGGGTCATGCGTAAGGGAACCCGGCAGAAAGTCACGGGGCTCGTGGTCAACCAGACTCCAAACCTTGATCGCGCGTCCCGGCGGTTGTTGCGCGCGATGGCCCATCGGGTGGCGGTGGGCGGAACGCAAGCGCTCGATATCACCTCAACACACAGCCCTGACGCGGAACCTTTGCATGTGTTGAGTGGACGTATGGCGTTTCTGCGAATGGTTTCACCGAAGTCGGAGGCCGGGATCCAAACCATCGCCGCCAGAGCTCGGTCCTTGTCGCGGGAGGCGTTGTCGTGACCTGCCCGGAGAGATGGTGTTGTAACGCGCTTGTGCTTGTGTTGACGGTGAGTCAAGCCCTGTCCGAGGTGGTAACGGTTACCTTGCCGCCGCAAGAGTCGGATGACGATGATGTCCCCTTTATTATCTTGGGGCTTTCTGACGGAGGGCGAGCAGAAGACATACACCAGGAGTCCGTTGATTCTTGGGAAATTTCGTATGACAACGATGCCGACGGACTCTTGAATTCGGAAGAGGTATCGATTGGAA
>CALBHI010000395.1 GCA_937894535.1 uncultured Verrucomicrobiota bacterium | reverse complement strand
CCCCCGCGCGGCCGCCCGCGCCGCCGGCCACGCCGACAGTTCGCGCATCCGCGCCGACACCGCCCTCAACACCATCGTACGCCACCACGCCGCGACCCGCCGCGGCGTGGTCCTCGTCGATGCCGATGCGGACTTCGCCGCGCGCGGGTTCACCGGCAACGAAACCTTCATCGACCATGTCCACGTTTCCCTCGAGGGCGGTTACCACCTGGCTACCGCCTGGGCGGAAGCCATCGACCGGATCATCCCCCCCACCCGCGCCGTTACCCCGTCCTTCGACGAACTCAAGCAACGCCTGCTCTGGAACCCCTACAACGCCCTCGACCTCGCCGACATCATGCTCGAACGCGCGGCCCGCCCACCCTTCTCCGGCGCGGCGGATCACACCGCCCGCATGGTCCGCTGGACCCGCCAACACGCGGAATGGCACAACGCCACACGCGGGTTGCCGCTCGACGACCTGATGGCGGCGTACCACAACATGAGCGAACGGTTTCCCGATGATGTCCACCTGCCCCAGCAGGCGGCCCGCGCCCTGCTCGCCGGAAACCGCTTCGCGGAGGCCGCGTCATGGCTCCGCCGCCTGCAAACCCTCATCCCGCACCGGGCCGATGTGCGCAGTTGGGTGGTGCTCCTCGATGCGGTGGAGGGACGCACCGACACGGCGTGGGCGACCATGACCCGCGACGCTCCCGAACTTGGTGAATTGCCCGCCGACCTGCTGGTCAGCGCTTCGGAAACACTGCTCGCCGCCGGCTACCGGGCCGAATCCCTCGAGTTGCTGCAGCAAACCGCCGCGCGGTATCCGGAACGCATCCGCCTCCAGGTCCTGCTCGCCTCACGTCTCGCCCAGAACGGACAACGCACCGAGGCCACCGAACGCTTTGCGGACCTGGTCGCCCGCCATCCTGATGAGCCCTGGATCGCCGAGGAATACGGCATCCTTCTCGCAATCAGCGGACAAAACGCGGAGGCGGAACGCCTGCTCGCCCACCTGCACACGTCACGCGATCCGGACGAGCAACTCAAGTGGGTGAATGTCCTGATGTTCCAACGCCGCTGGGACGAGGCCGGAGCAACCCTGCGGTCGATCGCCGATGCGCACCCCGACCACGGGCCGACCCTGCGCCAACTCGCCGTGCTGAGCCAACGCAACGGGGATGTGGTCAGCGCCATCGGTTTTGCGGAACGCTGGCTCGCCGTCGAGCCCTGGCAGGGCGAAGGATGGGGCCAACTCGGGGACTGGTACGACGAGGTGAACCGCACACGCGACGCGGTCGCCGCCTACACCAACGCGCTGCCTTTGCTCACCGCACCCGCAGCCACCCAACGCGCACTGGCCTGGCTGCTGGCGACCGACTCCGATGTCCTGGATAC
>CALBHI010000394.1 GCA_937894535.1 uncultured Verrucomicrobiota bacterium | reverse complement strand
ATCAGCCGCCGTATGAGCCGGCCGGGCCGGCCGGCCATCGATCTCGCCCCCGCCGCCTGGCGCAGCGGCATTCAGTCCAAGCGTTTCCAGCGCCAGGCCGCCCTGATCGGCGGTGTGGCCTTCGGGGTGTGGGCGGTGTTGATGCTCTGCTTGTGGCTGTTTGCGGCGCATCAGAAGTCCATGCTGGCCGAGGCCCAGTCCGGCCTGATCCGCATGCAGAACGAACTCCAGCAGGTCACGGACCTCCGGAACCAGGTTGCTTCGCTCGAGCAGTATGCCGACCGTTCCCGGTCCGGCCTGGAGTGCCTGCGCGAAATCACCGAACGTCTTCCGGCCGGCGTGGACATCACCAGCATCACCTACAACAAGACCTCGCAGATCACGTTGCGCGGCGAGGCCGACACCGATGCGCCGATCTACGACCTGGTCAAGCAGCTCGAGGGCTCGACCTTGTTCCGCGCGGTCAAAACCGAACGCATCAGCACCCAGGTGCGGGGTGGGCGGACCCGTTCCATGTTCCTGATCAACATCCAGCTTCCGGGCTCGGAAAACACGGAGGGTGGCGCCTGATGATCTTCACCCGCCGCGATTTTTCGATGGTCATGATCATGATCGCCGTGCTGTTGCTCGGCCTGACCTACCTGCTGGGCGATCCGATGATCCGCCGCTGGCGCGAAGCCTCGTCGGCGCGGGCCACCCTCGAGCGCGACCGTGGCATGGCGGCCCGCGTCCTGAAGAACCGGCCCGAGTACGAAGAGAAGCTGGTCAACCTGCGCGCCACCCTGCCCACCTATGGGATCAACGAAGCGGTGGGCGCGACCCTGCTGTTGAAAGTCCGCCAGCTCGCCCAGGAAAACGGATTCAACACCAAAAACATCGTGCCGGAAGCCGAAAAGCAAATCGGCAACCTCTACGAATTGCCGGTCGATGTGTCGTGGGAGGCCGAGCTCGAGCCGCTGGTCCGGTTTCTGTATGCGGTCCAGATCGCCGGCGCAACCCTCGACATCCGCACCATGTCGATCAGCCCCGCGCAGGACAACGTGCTCAAGGGCAACCTGAAGATTTTCTTCGCCTACAAACGCGGTGAAACCGAACCAGCGGCCGGCATCGAGACGACGCCGGTCGAAGAGATGATGAATACGACGCCTTGACGGTCGCGGCGTGACGGATGAAGCGGACATGTACCGGGAACGAACCATGAAAACGAAATCAACCTCCTTCGGGACGGCCTGGCCTGGCGTCCTCAACAAATCCGTGTCCCTGTTGACGGCGATGTCGCTGCTGGCCTCGCCGGTGCTGGCCCAGCCGCCGATACCGCGCCCGTCCCCTACGCCGGAACCATCCGCCGAGGAAGCCATTCCGGGCATGGCCGCGGCACGGAGCGGCGGCAACGAGAAGTTGCTCGCGTTGAACTTCCGCGACTCGCCCCTCGACCAGGTGCTCGATCTGATCGCCGACCTGACCGGCAAGACCATCATCAAATCGCCCGGCATCAATGCCACCATCACCCTCAAGAGCCAGAGCCGGCTCAACATCAGCGAGAGCATGCAGGCCATCGAGGCGGTGCTGGCAATGAACAATATCACCCTCGTGCCGATGGGGGATAAATTCCTTAAGGCGGTGCAAACCGCCGCCGCCCGGCAGGAGGGGATGCGCATCAACATCGGTTTGCCGGAGACCCCGTTCGGCGAAACGGAAAAGTTGATCTCCCAGATTTTCACCGTCAAACACATCGAGTTGGCCGAGATCTCCCCGATTATCCAGAGCCTGTTGCATGGGTATGGCAAGATCCAGCCGTTGGACCGCGCGAACAGCCTGATGGTGACCGATACCGAGGCCAACCTGGCCCGCATTTCCGAAGTGCTGGAGTTCCTTGACCAGCCGATCGAGGCCAAGGTGGAGACCCGCATCTACGATATCCGGTTTGCCGAAGCGTCGCTGATCGCCGGCAAGCTGAATGAACTGATCGCCGATTCCCAGGCCAAGGAGGACCGCCCGCAGATCAATGTCGCCGAGGCCGCGCCGGCCATCCCGACCCCGCCCGGCGTCATCCGCGCCCGCAAAGCCCAGGCCGCCGCGGAACAAGCCGCCTCCGAAGTGGACACCGCCTTGCAGATGGCCGAACGCGGGGTGATCTCCGGCAAGGTCCGCATCATCGCCGACGACCGCACCAACATCCTGTTTGTCATTTCACGCACCGAGAACTTCGCCTTCTTCGACAAGATCGTCGCCGTGCTCGACCGCCCGATCGACCCCGCGATCACCGTGCGGGTGGTCGCCCTCGAATATGCCAAGGCCGACGAGATGGCCGGCATCCTGAACGAATTCATCGGCGCCGCATCCGCCGAGAAAACCGCCGGTTCAGCGGGCGCACGCCCGTCGGATACCGCCACCGACGGCGCCACCGACAACCGCAGCCAGGCCCTGCGCGACTTCATCCGCGCCCGTACCGAACAGCAGGCTCCGGCGCAGACGACCCGGGGAACCGAGGCCCAGGCCTCTTCGATCGGCCGCCTTTCGCCCGACACCAAGATCCTCGCCGACAAGCGCACGAATTCGCTGATGTTGATGGGCAAGCTCAACGACCTTTCCATCCTCGAGGAACTGATCGACCACCTCGACATCATGCTCGCCCAGGTGGTGATCGAGGCGGTCATCATCGAGGTGGGCCTCAGCGACGAAATCCGTTCCGGTGTGGACTGGGTCCAGAAGTCGATGGTCGCCTACAACGAGCAGATGCGCGGTCCCGGCGGCGGCATCACCGTGCGCGAACCGGTCGGCGCCTGGGGCGGCGGCACCGCATTGGGCGCGGGCATTCCGCGCGACGCCGCCACCGTGGAGGGCCAGAGCGCCGTCACCTCCGGCGGCTTGAACTGGTACATGTCGCTCTACGACCTCAACATCGATGCGGTGATCCGCCTCGCCCAGAACTCGCGCGACTCGCAGATCCTCTCCACCCCGGTCATTGTCACCACCGACAACACCGAGGCGAAGATCATCGCCAGCACCCAGCGCCCCGTCGTCACCACCACGAGTACCACCGATGGCGGTTCGATCCGTTCCAGCTACGAGTACCGCGACATCGGCATCAACCTGACCGTCACCCCGCGCATCAATCCCCAGAGGATGGTCGTCATGGAGGTCACCCAGACCGCCGACGACGTGGCCGGCGAAGTCCTGATCGACGGCAACCTCGTGCCGGAAATCACCAAGCGCGAACTGAACGCGACCATTGCGGTGAACGACCGTTCGACCATCGTGCTCGGCGGTTTGATCCTCAGCCGCAACGCGAAGTCCGATACCAAGATTCCGCTGCTCGGCGACATCCCGGTCATCGGCAACTTGTTCAAGTTCAAGAGCACCACCAAGCAGCGCGCCGAACTGGTCGTCCTCCTGACGCCCTACGTGCTGATGACCCCGGCCGAGGCCCGTGCCGAATCGACCCGCCTCTATTCGGCCAACAGCTCGCGCCAGCGTGAATGGCACGCCGGCTGGTCTGACAGCGCGTTCGGCCGGATGAGCGACCGCCAAAAGGCCGAATACATCCGCGACTGGGAAAAGAACCGCCCCGCGCCGTTCACCCGCGACCTGTCCAAGGATATCCTCGAGGACGATGACGACGAACCGCTGCCCCGCCGCAAGAGCCTGTTCGGCAAGGAGCGCGACGAGGGCCGCCCGGTTGTTGTGACCGACGCCATCGAGCGCATCAAGCTGGAAGAACAGGAAAAGGCCGCGGCCACACCGCCCCCCGCGGAACCGGCCGAACGTCCCGAGGAGCAACCGGTCGGGGTGGAAACCATGATCCTGTCGGATGAGCCGGAGGCGATCGAGCTCCCCTCCGACCCGGATCCGGAGGCCATGCCTCAACCCGAACCGGAGGCCATGCCGGAACCAGAGCCGGAACCCGAGCCGGAGGCCGAACCGGTGATCATCGATTACGACCTGCCCGTTCCGGCGCGCTGAGTTCCTCCCGCGCATGGCCGAACCGCTGAAGGAGATCTACACCCGCGAGGTGGTCGCGGCGCTCGGCGCCGCGGTCGCTCGCGCCGATGCGCATTTCGATGCGGGGGCATTCCATGCCGCGGTCTTCGACCGCACCTGGCCGCAGCGCGAGCTGAAGGACCGCATGCACCACATCGCCCGGTTGCTCTATGCCGGGATGTCCGGTGAGTACGAACAGCGCATCACCCGCCTGATGCAGATCTGCCCGCCGTTTCGCGGCCTTCCCTACCTGCTGTTTCCCGACATCGTCGAGCAATTCGGGCTCGACCACTGGGACCTCTCGATGCGCGCCCTGGAAACCTTCACCCCGTTGTGCAGTTCCGAGTTCGCCATCCGCCCGTTCATCCGCCGCGATCCGGCCCGCGCCATGAGACAACTGCGCGCCTGGTCGCAACACCCCGATGAACACGTGCGCCGCCTGAGCAGCGAAGGGTGCCGCCCGCGCCTCCCCTGGGCCATGGCCCTGCCGGAGTTCCAACGCGATCCCGCGCCGGTCCTGCCAATCCTCGAGAGGCTACGCACCGATCCGAGCGAGTACGTGCGCCGCAGCGTGGCCAACAACCTGAACGACATCGCCAAGGACCACCCGGCCGTTGTGCTCGGCATCGCCCGCCGCTGGCTCAAGGAAAAACCGGAGACGCACAAACTGGTCAAGCATGGATGCCGCACCCTGCTCAAGCGCGGCGACGCGGAGGCGCTCGCGCTGTTCGGCTTCGCCGATGATCCGGCCCTGGTCGTGCGCCGCCTCGTGCTCGAGCATCCGCGTCCGGCCATCGGTGGTGCGCTGGTCTTCGCCTTCGATGTCCACAACGGCGCGGGCGACGAGGAACCGGTGCGGATTGAATACGCGATCGATTACCGCAAGGCGCGGGGGCACCACCACCGGAAGGTTTTCAAGATCAGCGAACGTCCGCTGGCCGCCCGCGAGACCATCACCCGCCGCCACGCCTTGCGCGACCTCACCACGCGCACCCATCACCCCGGCGAACACCGGTTGCACATTGTTCTCAACGGCGCGGTCAAGGCCAGCGCGACGTTTCATCTGCTCGCCTAGGGGCATTGCACGGAAGCGGAAACCGCGGATCGCGCGGATGTACGCGGATGGAAACCCGAACACCTGAATGCGCGCGATGCCTCGTCCCGGCGGCTTCACCCGTCCGTCACGGATCGGTGGAGCGCGTCGCCCCCAACGCGTTTGAAAACAACGGGTCTGTCCCCAAGGAAACCTGTCCCCAAGGAGGCCCGCAACTGCGGCTTATTCGACTTCGATGCGGTAGAATCCGTGGGCGTTGGTGGCCTCGGGATCGGTCCAGGTGTTGACCGGCGGAACGGCGGGAATGTTGGAGGCGACCGGCGTAAAGGCGCCTTCGTGCAGGGTGTTGCGGAACCACAGGCGGTAGGTGCGGTCGGCCGCGCTGTTCCAGCGGACCGTGAAGGGTTGGCCGGCCTCTTGGATAGGCAGGGTATCGGCGCGCAGGAATGAGGCCGGATCGCCGGGGTTGGTCGCGGCTTTGAATTCTTCGAGGTTGGTGAATCCGTCGCCGTCGTCATCGGCTGTCGCGATCAGGCCGGTGACACTGCCGCTGAAGGAGGCTTCCCACCAATCGGGTAGACCGTCGCCGTCGGCATCGACCACCACACCGGTGAAGGTGGTGCATTCCGCGGACTCGGCGTTCGCTTCGAGGTCGAGGCCCCAGCACAGCAGGGTACCCTGGTCGGTGGTGAACAGGTCGGTCACGCGCAGGCGCCAGGTTCCGGCCGCCGGTTTTCCGGCGAAGGCGGCGAGGTCGCCGTCGGGTACGTACCTCCCGGCGAACGGGGCGTTCTGGATCGCGGCGCCGATGTTGGTCGTCGCGGCCATGTCGAATACGGTGTAGGCGACATTCACGCCGCAGGTGCCGGAGCCGAAATGGTCGCGGCTGCCGCCGCGCCGGTTGGCGAGGATGACTTCGGTGCCGTCGGGATGTTGCAGGGCGATGACGAGGTCGCTGTTCCAGGTGTGGTTGAGGCGGACCCATGGGCGCACGGCGGTGAGGTCGCCGATCTGGGTGTTGGTGACGACGAGGTCGGAAAAAAGGCTCTGGTTGTCGAGGATCGGTTGGGGCACATCAACGCTGGCGATGGTGTTGGTGATCTGGTCACCGGTGGTGACGGCCCCGACGGCGAGGGCGCGGCGCTGGTTCAGCGAGACGTCGCCGGCCTCGAGGGCGAGATCGATCTCCAGGGGCGTGCCGCAATTCCAGTTCGTCGGGACGGTCAGCATCAAGGCCACGTCGGTTGTCGCGGTGGCATCCGCGGCGAGCAGGGGCACGGTGGCGAACGGCTGGTTGATCGCGACGGCCGGATCGGGCGCGGCGAGGGTGACCGCGACCGGTGCATAGGCCAGTTGGCCGCGGTTGCGCAGGGTCGGGGTGATCAGGATCGACTCGCCGGGGTCGATGCGCCCGTTGGCGTTGCCCAGGGTCGCATCGTCCACGGCCAGCGAATCCACGGCGAGGCCATTCATCGGCAGGCGGGACAGCACCACCGCGCTGTAGCGGCCGAGGTTGATGGTGGCGGTGGGCGGATTGCCGGAGGCGGTGATGGCCGCGACATCGCCGACGTCCTCGTAATCCTCGCCGTACTTTTGCAGGTCGGTGTTGACGTGCACGTACCAGGTGCCGGTCTCGGGCATCGGAACCGTGTAGCCGAGGCGCGGGGTGTTGCGGAGGTTGGCGATGACCACGACATCCTGGTCCGGGGTGGCCGGGTTGTAGCGGCGGTACCCGATGGTTTTCAGCGCCTGGTCGAGGAACACCAGGCCGGTGCCGGGGCCGGCGAGGCCGCCGGACACGCCGTCGAGGTTGCGGCGCAGGTGAACGAGGTCGCGGTACAGCCGGGTCACGTGGGCGAAGGTGTTGGTGCGCGACCAGTCGAGGGCGCGGGCATCGCTGAACAGGTTTGTCTCCAGCATCTCCTGGCCCATCCACAGCATCGGCGTACCGGGAGCGGTCAGGGTGAACAGCGCGGCGAGGGTCGAGCGTTTGCGCGCGTAGTAGCCTTCGGGTGCGGCGCTGTCCACCGCGTTGGGGAAACGCACGGCCCAGTTGTTCAGGTCGCCGGTGGTGTCGTGCGATTCGCTGTAGATGATGCGTTGCGGGTCGCTGTTGATCGCGCCGGCCAGGGTGCTCATGTTGCGGTCGTTGTCGTTGCCGGTGCTCATGATGCCCTGCATCGTGCCCTGGTACGACATGTCCCAGTGGCTGTTGAAGCCGATCACGCCCTTGATGTCCTCGGCGATGTGGAAGGTGCGCTCGAACTCGTTCGACAGGGTGCTGATGACGGTGTGGATGAGGTTGGAGGCGTCGGGGATGACCACGGTGCGGGTGTTGTCGTTGTAGAGCATGAACTGCGGGGCGTCCCAGCGGAATCCATCGATACGGTAGTCCTGTTTCCACATGCGGAAATTGTCGAGGATGTAGGCACGCACTTCCGGGCGGCGGTAGTCGGGGCGGGGGCCCCACCAGGTGCAGCAGTATTCGGGCTCGTTGAAGAAGAAGATGCCGCCGTTGCCGTTCGCGCTCCATCCGTCGTACTGCCACAGGCTCCAGTCATCGTTGTCGCTGCCCCAGTGGTTGTGCACAACATCCATCAGCACGGCGATGCCGCGCTCGTGGCAGGCCTTCACGAAGGACTTGAACTGGTCGGGGGTTCCGTAGGTGGATTCGATGGCGAACGGGTAGGACAGGTTGTAGCCCCAACTGGTCGGGGTGGGGAACTCGCTGATCGGCATCAGTTCGACGGCGTTGATGCCGAGGTCGACGAGGTGGTCGAGCTTCTGGATCGCGTTGGTGAAGCGTCCGGGTTGGCCGTCGCCGGGGACCGGATCGTGGAATGCACCGATGTGCATCTCGTAGATGACCAGTTCGTTGGCCGGGGCCATGGCGAAGGTGTTGGTGCCCCAGTTAAAGGCGGAGGGCTGGTGGATCAGCGAGTTGCGGGTGCCACTCGCCTCGAGTTGCCGGCTGTACGGATCGCGACGCCACAGGCTGCCGTTCAGGACGAACTTGTAGGGCTGGCCCGGCGTCGCGGCGGCGACATCGCGCGACCAGACGCCGTTGCCTTCGGAGGTCAGCGGCAGCGAGGTCATGCTCCACCCGTTGAAGGCACCCGCCACGTGCACGCTGGTTGCGTTCGGAGCCCAGGTGCGGAAGGTCACACCGGTTCCACCCGAGCCGGCATACGGGGTCGCACCCCAACCCGGGCGGGACGATTGCGCGGACGCGGACCAAGCCCCGGCAAACGCGCACAACAGTAATAGGATCCAGCCTTTCATCGAATCCTTTTACCATACCCCGGAAAACGGGCGATGGCGATGGGGAATCCGTGGCAATCATGCGGGGGGTGCGGTGGCGGGTCGCGGCAACGAGCGGTGGGTGTACCAGAG
Organism: uncultured Verrucomicrobiota bacterium; assembly: GCA_937894535.1. GTDB lineage: Bacteria > Verrucomicrobiota > Kiritimatiellia > CAIVKH01 > CAIVKH01 > CALMUP01. Next base: position 15,019 of record CALBHI010000394.1, on the reverse strand, counting down.
GGTGAACAAGGCGGCCGACCAGGTCGTGAACGCGACGGAGATCCAGATGCCCCAGAGCCCGAGCGATGTCCAGCGATCAAGCGCGAGGATGATCACCAGCGGGGCAAGCAGTTGCCGGTACAGGCCGATCCAGATCGCGTACATCGGCTGCTTCACCGCCTGCAGCGCGGCGGTCAGGGTGAACAGCAACACGTAGGCGTAGACCAGTACGCTGGCCACGCGCAAGTAGTCCGCGCCGTGGCGGATGACCGTTTCATCGCGCGTGAACAACGCCATCGCCGGGTGCGGCCAGACCAGCATCATCGCCAGCGCCGGAACGAGGGTGAGCAGGCCGAAGCGCAAGGCGGCCCGTACGGTTTCGCGTACGCGGTCGGGGCGGCCCGCCCCGTTGTTCTGGCCGGCGATGGCCAGCACCGCCATGTTGAGGCCGATGGCCGGGAGCAGGATGATCTGTTCAATGCGGGTGGCGATGCCGTAGGCGGCCACGGCGGCGCTGCCGTGGCGGTTGACGAAGGTGGTGATGACGAGGATGCCGAGGCCGATGGTGGCCATGTTGAGCATGGCCGGTCCGCTCTGGCGGAGGAGGTCGGCCGCGGTGCGGGCGGGCAGGGTAAGGGAGGCGCGGGTGAGGCGGGGCAGGGCGTCGCGCCGGCGCACCACGTGGAACAGGTAGGCGGCGCTGATGACCTGGATCAGTGCGGTGGACCAGGCGATGCCGTCGAAGCCGAGCGCGGGAAGGCCGAAGCCGCCGTAGATGAACCACGGGTCGAGCACGATGTTCAGCAGCAGGCCGAGTACGAGCACGTTGCGGTAGGTGTGGGTGTCGCCGCGCGCCACCAGCAGCGCGTTCAGCACGTGCGTGAGGTTGAAGAACAGCGAACCGGCGAAGATGATGCGCATGTAGTCGGCGGCCAGCGCGGCCGGGCCGGGCGCGGCACCCATCCAGTCGAACACGCGGTCGACCAAGGCGATGCCGGCGGCGCTCAGCGCCAGCGAGGCGAGGGTGGTAAAGGTCAGCGCCTGGGCGCCGAGGGTGCGTGCCTCCCCGGCGCGGCCGCTGCCGATCGTGTTCGCCACCAGGGCGGACACCCCGGTGGCCAGGCCGGAGGCCACCGCGATCACCGCGAAAAAAACCGGGAAGGAGAGACCGAGCGCGGCCAGTGCATCGGTGGAAAGCCGTCCGGCGTACCAGGTGTCCACCACGTTGTACAAGGTGTTGAACAGGTAGCCGACGCTGGCCGGAACGGCAATGGCGCGCACCAGCGCGGGTACGGGCGTTGTCAGCAAGGAGGGTCGTTCGGGCATGGGTGGTACCGTACCACATCTGCGGGGACAAGGGTTGGACGATGAAAAAATCGGTTGGTCCAACCGATGGACAGGCCGGACGGTGGCGTTACCGCAAGCGCTCGCGGAGACCGTTCACAACGGCCGACCGCTGGGGCTCGAGGTGGAAGTGGCCGTGGTGGCCGGGAACCGGGATGACATCGACGCCTTTCGTGGCGGCGAAACGCCAGAGGGCGCGTCGATCGCGCGAGGTGGGATCTTCCTCTTCGTCGCACCGGAAATAGGTGATGACCCCGTCAAACCGGTCCGTGGATACATGGTGCGTGAGGGCGGAGTGGTGTTGGCGCGCCACCCGGATGCCCGCTTGAACCATCGGATCGAGCGAGGCCATTCCTTCCGGGACGTTGCGAGTCTGCCTCCGGTCCAGTCCGGTGTCGGTCAGCAGGTCGGGCGGATTGGTGTCCACCATGGCCAGCAGGTCGACCACGCGGCCGGCACGTTGCAGCCGGCAGGCCACGGCATGCACGATGATGCCCCCGAAGCTCGTGCCGAAAAGCCGCACCACGCCTTCCGGCCGCCGGCGGATGATGTCCCGGGTGTACCAGTCCGCCATGTCCTCGATGGTCTGCGCCCCGACGCTGCTCCAATCCATGCCGGGCGGCTCCAGGCCGACCATCGGTTGCGCCTCCGGCAATGCACGTCCGATCAAAAGCAGGCGCAAAGCGTGGCCGAACAGTCCGCACACGGCAAAGAGCGGCGGTCGTTCCCCGGCGGCATGGATCACCAGTGCACCGCCGTCCGATGCGCGTTGGTTGCCTCGAAGCCAATCGGCCAGCGCGGCAACCGTGGTTTTCTGGTACACCACCGGCAACGGCACCGTCACCCCGAAAACGGCATGGATATCCATCAGCAAACCCGTCACCGCCATCGAATCCGCGCCGAGGTCGCCAAACAGATCGTCTTCCATGCCGAGTTCGGCGACGTACAGGTGCCGCTTCACCAGTTCGGCGAGCGTTTCTTCGAAGGGATGGCGGGGCGGGATGTGGATGCGCCCTGGGTTGGTCCGGTGCATGGGCAGGTTGCGCCGGTCCACCTTGCCACCCGGAAGACGGGGCAGGTCGGCCCGGAAATCCACCAGCGATGGCACCATGTGTGCGGGCAGCCGGCTGCTGATCCACCGGCGCACGGATGCCGCGGACAAACGACCTTTGGCCGACGGGACGATGTGCGCGCACAAGCGGAGCGGTCCGTCGGCATCCGCCTCGCCGGCCACCGCAACGTCGCGCACATCCGGCATGGTCCGGATGAGCGCCTCGAGGTCGCCGGGATGCACGCGATGCCCCATCACTTTGATGACCCGGTCGTTGCGCCCGACATGGAAGAGGGCGCCGTTCGCGTCCCGACGGCCGAGATCGCCGGTGCGGAAGATGCGCCAGCCGGGCCGCTCCGGATCGTCGCGCAATACCCGGGCCGTCAAGGCGGGATCGTTCCCGTAGCCGTTGAAGATATAGGGGCTGGCGACGACGATTTCGCCGACCTCTCCGTCGCGGACCGGCCGGCCTTCGGCATCGACGATCATGACCTCCTTGTCCGGCATCGGGTCACCGACCGGCAACACCTCGCCGGGCGGTAGCTCGTCCCACCCGTGGATCCGCTGCCGGTAGTTCAGCGCCTCGGTCGACCCGAGGCAAACCAGCATGCGGCTGCCTGGCGGGAGCCGCGCCCGCCAGATGTTCCAGTCGGCCAGGCCCACCGCCTCGCCGCCGGTGCGCAGCAACGAGGGTGTAAGCAGGCGGCGTCCGGGGGCCATCACCCGATCGATGCGGCGCAACAGCGTCGGCACAAGGTGCAGTACATCGATGCGGTGTTCATCCAGCCAGTCGGGCAGGCGCTCCACGCCCATCGCGGACACGTTGGCCGGGTACAAGGTCGCCCCGTTGAGGAGGGCTCCGTAAAACGCCGTGGCGGCGGCAATCGCGCTGACCGAGTGCAGCATGGTCATCCGCAGGCCGGGGTGCAGGCCGGCTGGTTCCGCATACCAGCGGGTGGAGTGCAGCAGGTTGCGGTGGGACTGCATGACGCCTTTCGGTTGGTCGGTCGATCCCGACGTGAACAGCGCGCAAGCGGGATCGTCGGGACCCGGTTCCGCGGTCATGGTGGCCCCGGCTTCCGCGGTCAGTGTTTCCAGGTGTACGACGGGAAGATCGAGGGATAAGCGGCCCGTGATGTCGGCGGCAAGGGGGGCATGGGCGGCGTCGGTCACCAACAGGGACGCAAGGCCGCAACCGAGGATGTCGGCCAGCCGTGCGGCGGGGTAGGCCGCGTCGAGCGGAATGTAATAGGCCCCGGTGCGCACTACGCCCCAGACGGCGGCGGCAAAGGCGCACCCGGCGGGCAACAGCAAGGCCACCCCGCGGCCGCGTGCCGCGCCGTGGCCGGCCAGTTGTGTGGCGATACGGTGGGAGGCGGTGTCGAGCGCCGCGTAGGTCAGCGACTCCGTGCCATCGACGACGGCCGGTTGATCGGCACATTGGTTAACCACGGAGGCAAAGCGGCGGGTCAGCGAAGCATCCACGAGATTCGCGGTCCAGACCAAGGACGCCATCGGTTACTCGATCACCTGCATCTTGCCGCCGGTCAGGCGGGCGATGCGACGCCAGTATTCCTTCGAGCGTTCGCCGGCGGCGCTGGAGGCCTTGTACACGATCGGGTGAATCTTCACCGAGCGGCCGGTGGTCGTCTCGATGTTGCGGACATAGCTGACCAGGTCGTCGGCGTGGTTGGGCATCGGGATGCGTTCCTTGCCGCGAACCTCGGAGATGGTCGGCACGTCGTCGGTCAGCAGGAAAATCGTGTCCGCGCCCATCTCCACGGCCATGATGATGGCGTCGTGGGGCGTACTGCCCGACCACCCCTTCTTGTTGCCCTGGGTGTTCATCTTGATCTTGCCGAGCCAGGCGATCGCGGTGGCCTTGTTTTCCTGGGTGGCGAACATGATCTGCGGGGAAACCGCCTCGGCGCCGTCGACGAAGCCGATCAGGTTGAACTTGGTGCCGGGGCCGAGGCCTTCGAGCATGACCTGCGCCTCGCGTTTCACATCCTCGACGACGCCCTTGTTGTACATCGAGCTGGTGACGTCGACGAGGACGCAGATCGCGCGGGTGCGGACGTTTTCGCCGAAGAACTTGGTGTCGGAAAAACCGCCGCCCCCGGTGTCGCCGCGTCCGAGGCCGCCGCCGGCGCGTCCGAGGTCGCCGAGCATGTTTGCGCTGCGGTTCAGCGTCGGGGTGTCACGCATCTTCTTCATGTCCGGCGTGTCCATCTTGGGCAGTTCGGGCAGGGCCACCGCGCTGGGGGCCTGGGAGACGAGGCGCTGGAGGATCTGGGGTTTGCGGACCTGTTCCTTCATCTGCTTCACGCGGATGCTGTGCTCGAGCTTGCGGGCCGGGATCGAGGGCGGCTGCTTGGCGTCGAAGGTCACCTTCGGGCGGGCCACGATGACCGCGATGGTGATGGCGCCGGCGAGGATGGCCAGGCCGACGTGGAAGATCACCGCCGAGATGGCGGCCTCGGCGAGGCGCCGCTTGGCCTTCTCCTTTTCGGTCAGCACCGGCTTCGGGGCGGGGGCGGCCGGCTGGACGGGCAGGTCGTTCATGAGTCGCCCTCCATCGCGAAGGACACATTCTGGATCTTGGCCTCGGCACAGGCGTTCAGCACATCGACCACGCGCTGGTGCTTCACCTCGGGGGCGGGAGCGATGGTGATCATCGATTCGGTCTTGTTGGCCTCGGCGGTGGCCTTGAAGCGTTTGAGGGTCTCGATCAACTCGGGTAGCGACGACGAGGTCGGCGAATCGAACTTCAGGTCGTTCAGCACCACGGTGCCGTCGGCATAAATCTCGATGATCTGTTCATCGGGGATCTGCACCGGTTCCGACTGGTCGGCGGTGCCGGGCAGCGAGAAGCTGATGTCGGCCTCCTGCTTGTGCAGCGTGCTGCCGACCATGAAGAACACGAGGAGCAGGAAGACGCAGTCGATCATCGGCGTCATGTCCATCTTCATCGTGAGTTCGTTGGCGCGGCGCAGCTTCATTCCCCGGTCCCCGATTGGTAGGTGGCGAACACAATGTCGAATACGCCGACGTCGGCGCAGGCCTTGATGGCGCGCTGCACGGAGGCGAACTCCACGTTCTTGTCGATGCGCATGTACACGCGAAGCTCGGGCGTACCCTTGCGGACTTCGTCAATCTGCTGCTTGAGTTCCTGCTCGTTGACCAATTGACCGTGGAGCAGGAAGGGGCGTTCAGCCGAAACTACGCCCCCGGCCGGGGTGACCGAGCCGAGGGGCAGGATGTTGATTGTGCCGCGGTTGCGGAGATCCTCGGGAACCTGCGACTTCGGGGCAACCGGGAGTTTGATCTCCGGGGTCATGTCCACCTTCGACATGGTGGCGGCGATCATGAAGAACACGAGCAGCAGAAAGACCATGTCGATCATGGGTGTCATGTCGACACTCAACTCGACGTCGGATTTGCGCTTGGCCTTCATGGTGCGGTTGGGGGGTCCGGGGGGGCGGTTATTCTTCAGCGACGGGGGCGGTGAGGTTGTCCACGACCACGGTCAGGTTTTCCTCGGCCTCGGAGAGCATCTTGTTCAGGTAGTTGCGGAACAGGAAGTAGGCGAACATCGCCGGGATGGCCACGATCAGGCCGGTGGCGGTGGTGACCATCGCCTCGCCGATGTTGGCGGCGAGCAATTCGGGTTTGCCCATCCCGCCCATGCCGATCTTGTCGAAGGCGCCGATCATGCCGCTGACCGTGCCGAGCAGCCCGAGCATCGGGGCCACCGCGGTGATCAACTGCAGGAAGTTCAACCAGAATGCGTACTTCGCCTCCTGGCGGCCCATGGCCTCGGAGATGGCCTCCTCCACCTTGGGTTTGCTGCCGTCCGGGTCGTTTGGGTCGAACAGCCGCATGCCGCTGGCCAGCGAGGTGCCGAACAGGCTGTCCGATGCCTCGGCCAGTTCGGCGACCTTCACATAATCCTGGTTCACCGAGGCGGCCTTCACCGTGGCCACCACATCGGCCGGGATCAGGGTCTTGCGGTTCATCGAACGGGCATTCAGGATCGACACGCCGACCACCGCGATCGAACAGAGTAGCAGCGGATGCATGGCCCAGCCGCCGATCTTGTACGTGTCCAGCAGCGTCTTTTTCTTCGGCGCCGGCACCGCCTCTTCGGCCGCCGCATCCTGGGCCAGGGCCACCATCGGGACCACGGCGGTCGCGCCGAGTCCGAGCAATCCGATCATCAACAGGGTTTTTATCTTCATCGTCGCACCTTTTCGTTATTCCTCGCGCACTTGAAATTGCCGTTCGCGTTCCATTTCCTCTGTATATTTTTCGAGACGGGCCACCGCGGCCGCGGTCTGCGGCGCATCCGGATAGTCGCGCTTGAGGGCCTCGATGCTCTTCACCGTGGCATCCCAGTCCTGCAGCGCGATGTAGTTCGGGATCACGCCGGAGAGGGCGCGCAGTTCGTTGGTCTGGACGAACGGATAAAAGACGATCAGGCCCAGGTAGGTATCCACCGCCTCGCGGGCACGTCCGGTTGCGGCCAGGCTGTCGGCACGCATGTAGAGGATGTCCGACATGAGGTCGAGGTCCTCGTCGGGCACCGGATCATCAAGCAGGAACTCGAGGGCCTTGTCTTTCTGGTCCATGCGCCAATGGTTCATGCCAGACCAGTAACGGATCATCGGACGCTCGGGAAAGTCGTAGGGCAGGTTGAGCAGTTCCTGGTAGATGAGCAGTGCATCACGCCAATAGGCGCGGCGCTCGTTGAGCTTCGCCTGCTCGATCAACGCGGCATTGACCGGCATGCCGGGCAGGTCGCGGTAGGCGCGGAGTTGGCCGATCAGGCGGCGGAGGCCATCGATCGCCGCAGCGATTTGTTCGGGGGTCTGGGCCTGGGCGGCGGCGGCGAACGCCGGGTGGGGCGGGGCCTTGAACTCGATGATTTCGCTGCGCGGGACCCCGGTCTCGATGAACTGGCCGGACTGGACGAGGCGGTCCACCCAGACCATGTCGCCATCGCGGCGGAGCAGGCGCACCGTGACCTCGCCCCGGCGCGTGACCAGCGTGTAGGGGCCGATACCGCGTTCGCGCGCAGTCTGGGCGGCGGTGTGGTCGGCCGCGACAATGAAGCCCAGCAGGGCGATGACCAGCCAGCGTTTCATCAGGAGCCTGCCTCCAGCCGCGCCAGTTGACGGCGCGCCTCGTCGAGTTCGGGCCGACCGGCCAGCGATTCGATCACCAGCATCTCGTGGTAGGTGCTGATCGCGGCGGTGCGGTCCTTCAGCTTTTCAAACGCGGCGGCGCTGCGCAGGTAGGCCTGGGCCATCTCGTCCAGGTAGGCGGCGTACATGACGTAGATGCGCTGGTAATAGGGAATGGCCTTGGCGAAGTCGCCCATCGCCTCGAAGCAGGCGGCCGCCTCGAGCATGGCCCGCGGCTTGAGCGGGCGCGGCGAGGCGCGGCTGGCCAGGACGTTGTTGAACTCCTCGATGGCCTCGGTGTGGCGGCCCGCCGCCTTCAGGGCGAGGCCCTTGGTGAAGATGGCTTCCATCATCAGCGCGGTGTCGGCCGTCTTGTCGATGGCGGTATTCGCGGCGGCGATGGCCTCGTCGGGCTTGCCTTCGCCCAGCAGCACCTCGGCCTTGCGGGCGTAGGCGACATCGGCGAAGGGCGAGTTGGGAAAATCCTTGAGCAGCAGGTCGAGCACCGGCTGGCCCCGGGCGAGGTCACCCGCGCGCACGTAGGAACTGCCAATGAAGGCGAGCGCCTCGGCGTCGAGCACATCGAGGTTGAAGCGCCGCTCGAGTTCCGCGGCGCGTTCGGCGTCGGTTATGTCCCGCCACAGGAGCATTTCCTTGACCAGCCGGGAAACGAGGGTCGGGCGGTTTTCGCCGCGGGCCTTGACGATCATCCGCTCGAACTCCGAGGTCAGCCGGGCCATGTCGTCGCGGTACATGGAGCGCAGGTCCTTGAGCAACGGGCCGAAACCATCCCAGTTGCGGTTGTTGCCGAAACGTTCGATGGTGGACCAGTAGAGCTTGCGCGCCTCGTCGATCTTGCCGATCTGCCGCAAGGCCCAGCCGGCGTTGTAGGCCGACTCGATCATGTTGGCGGAATTCGGATTGCTCTGCAGGTAGCGGATGTGCACATCGGCCATCTGCCGGTAGTCCTGCTCGGTGTCCAGCGCCTTGAACACCTTGTTGAGCTGGCTGATGGCGAGGTACTCCATCGGTCCGCCTTCGGAGGTTACGCCGAGGTAGGCGGCCTTGGCCTTTTCGAGTTCACCGATGGCGGAGTAGGCATCGCCGAGCGTGACCCGCGCCTCCCATTGGAAGACATGGTCGGGATAATCCTCCAGCCACGCCTCGAGCTCGCTGGCCGAACGTTCGTAATCCTCCATCGAATACTTGCACAAGGCGGATCGGTACGCCGCTTCCGGGGCGTACACGGTCATGGCGTAATTGTCGACATAGGCATCGAACAGCGGGATGGCCGCCTCGTACTGGCCGTCGTAATACATCGAGATCGGCAGCCAGTAGGCCACTTCGGCGGCCATGATGTGGTCGGGATAGGTCTCGAGCCATTTCTCGAACAGCTCGATGCTCTCGGTGAAGCGTTCCTGCATCGCGATGGCCAGCGCCTTGTAGAAGCGGATGCGCGGCATCTGGACATGCTTGGGATAGGTGGTCTCGAGCAGGGCCATCTCCCGTTCGGCATCCTCGAACAACTCCTGGTTGATGTAGGCCTCGGCGCGCATGAAGGCGACGGCAGGAACGCGCTCCGCCTTGATGAGCTTCTCGTCCTTGCCGTAGGTGGCGAGGTAACGGTCGGCCTCCTCGATCAGTTCGCCGAACCGGCGCAGGCGGTTCAAGACGAGGACAAGGTCAAAGTGGCAGGCCTCCTGCAGCAGCGGATCCTTCGCCTCGGTGACCACGCGTTTGTAGGCGGTGTAGGCCTCCCAGTAGCGGTCGATGCTGTAAAAACAGCGGCCGATGCGGTGGAACAGGCTGGCATCATAATCGGGGGTGGACTCGAGTTTTTCGAGCGCCTGCTTCAACGTGGCCACCGAGGCCATGATACGGCGCTCGTTGCGGAAGTGACGGGCCAATTCGGCCGGCGCCACGGTGGTGCGGCGCGAGGCCTCGAGCATCCGCTCGGCGTCCGCCACCAGCTTCCGCTGAAAACGAACCAGCGACTGGTTGGTGCGCACCCGGCGGAAGGCCCGCAGCGCGGTGTGGTATTCGGTTTCCTCGAAAGCGACATCGCCGATCTCCATGGCGAGGAAGTTCGCATACACCAGATGGTCCAGCGAACGCGTGCGGTCGCCCACCTTTTCCAGCGTCTCCAACGCCTTGAGGTAGTCGCCGCCCTGGAAATACGACCGAGCCATGAAGACCATCGCCTGCGGAACCAGGTCGGAGCGGGGGAACGCCGTGGTGAAGGCTTCAAACGCCGCCACTGCCTCCGCCGATTTCTCCGTGACCATCAGGGCCATGGCCGTCTGAAAGGCCGCATCCTCGGCAAACGGCGAATTGGGAAAGGAGCCGGTGACCTGCTGGTAGGCCTTGATGGCCTCCTCGTAGTTCTCCTGGAACTGGTGGGCGGCGGCGATCCGGAACCAGGCCTCGTCGATGGTGCGCGATTTCGGGAACAACTCGATCAGCTTGGTGAAGGTGTTGACGCACTCGAGGTATTCACCGGTGTTGTAGTACGAGCAACCAAGACCGTAGTAGGCGTTCTCGATTTCCGCCTGCAGCGAAGGTTCGCGCCCGAAGATCTCGATGAGTTGGACGAAAAACGGGATGGCTTGGGCATGGCGACCGGCCGTGAAGTTTTGCAGGGCGTTGCGGTACAGGCCTTCCGGACTGTCGTCCTCGACCTGCGCGAACGCCGGAGGGACGGCCAGCAACGCCCACGCCGCGACCATCAGGCCGCCGAGCACCCGCCGCCATCCTGAATGAAGTTTCTTGCCGACCATGCTTCGATTCCGCGGATTCGCCTCGCCCGGCATGCGGCGATGCTACCGGAGTCGAAGTATAGGCGCGGCGGGCCGACCCGTCCACCTACAAAATGTGAAGGTCCGGTTAGATCGGCGGCCCGGGGTCCGAATATCAAGCGCGACGCGATCCGGGATGGTTTGGTACTGTTGTCTCCATGAAAACGTGGCATGAAACCGTATCCGTCCTGCAGGGCGCCGCCGAGGCACAACACCGCGGGGACTCTTGCGCCTTGGTCATCCTGACCCAGGTGAAGGGTTCAGCCTTTCGCCGCCCCGGCGCGAAGCTGTTGATCCGGGCCGATGGCTCGATGACCGGCAACGTGAGCGGCGGCTGCCTTGAAAACGATCTGCGGGAACGCGCACGGGCGGCCATGCAAACCTCCACCCCGGCGGACGTCCATTACGACACCGGCTCCGACGAGGACACCATCTGGGGCCTCGGCCTCGGCTGCGACGGCGAACTGGACCTGCGCATCCTCCCGGTCACCCCGTCCACTCTGTGGGTGACCCGCCTGCTTGCCGCCCTTGCCCCCGGCGCTCCAGTTTGCCTGGCCTGGCCCCGCGAGGGCGAACCTTTGGTCTGCCCGCCCGACAACCCGCCGCCCGGGGCCTTCCTCGAACACCTAGAGCCTCCCCACGACCTGGTGATCGTGGGTGCCGGCGACGACGCGATCCCGCTGGCCGCCCTCGCGGCCGAGGCCGGCTTTACCGTCACCGTCTCCGATCACCGCCCTGGCTACCTCGCACCGGAACGGTTCCCCCGCGCTGCGCGCATCCTGCAACTCCGCCCCGAGAATGCCCCGTCGCATCTTCCCACCCACGCCCGCACCCTCGTGGTCATCAAGAACCATGCGCTGGACATGGACCGGCGATGGGCCGTTTTTTTCGACGCAACCGATGTCGCCTACCTTGGCCTGCTCGGGCCCCGCAAGCGCTGCGACGCCATCCGCTCCAGCCTGAGCGGCCTTCGCACCGCCCGCATCCATGGCCCCGCCGGCCTTGACCTCGGCGCGGAAGGCGCGGAACAAATCGCCGTCTCCATCGTCGCCCAACTCCTCGCCGTCGCCGCCGACCGCACCCCGATCCACCTCCGCGACCGCAACGCCCCGATCCACGCCCGCTGAGTCCCCCTTTGCCCGCCGGGACCGCCCGCGCCATGTCGGACGTCGCATCCGCAGGCATCGTGCCATCCCGGGAGTGTCAATAGTGAGGGCTGACCCCTTTTGGGGGGCGGGGGAAGGTGGCAAGCAGGGTGGGACGGGTTCCTTCCCAATACAGTGCGAGGCCGTCGAGGTGGTGATGGGCCGGGTTCGCCAAGAGGCACGGTCCCACCGCCGTGAAGGTTTGCTGGACGGAGGGAAACACCCCGCTGGCCGCCGCGTCGGTGGTCCGGAGGTCGTTCAGCAAGGCATACGCCATCCGCTTCTGCCAGAGGAACCGGTCGACGCATGGATCGCTCGCATCGGGCGGGAAGGATTCGATGTGTTCGCCCCGCCATCCCGCCAGATGGATCCGCCTGCCCGCTTCGAACAGCGTCCACCACGGCAGGTCGTCGTTGTGCGCCTGTTCGCGGACGAGCTGATGCAGGCCGTCCAGTTCCTGAAACCAGGTGCGCGGATACCGGTTGATCTGCGTGGCAGTAACCCGCGTGCTGTACATCGGGATGTGCGACAACGGAAAATATTCACGCTGGCGCAGCAACGGCACCGCCCATAATGCCACCAGCAACCACGGGAAACACGCCACCGCGGCATTGACCCGGCGCGTTCCGCCATGCCCGCCGGTCGCCCGCCCGCGCCGCCCCCGGTGAATCAACAACAGGTACACCGCCATCTGGGGGAAATAACGCGGGATCATCAGCAGGTAGACGCCGAGATGGAACACCGCCGCATTGAGCAGAAACAGGTTCCGGCTCCGCGGATAAACAAGCATCACCGGGATGCTCAACTCAAGTGCCAGGGTCCATACCGACAACAGGCGTATCGCACCGGGATACTCCAGCAGATACGCGCGCAGGGTCTGCCCGATGACCCCCTTGGGTGCCGCGAACTCCATCAGGTAAAAGGCGAGCGCCTCGCCATCCACCCAACGCCATCCGGCCTGCGCGACCTTGGAATAGCCGGCGGAAAAGAAAACGGCCACCACGCACAACAGGATCAGCTTCCGGGCATACCCGGACATTGCGCCTGCGGTTTCCTCCGGACGGAACGGCCACCATGCCCAGCGCCGGTGCACGACCGCATCCAGCGAATAGGCGTCCGGCCTGTTGAGCAAGCCGAGGCACAGGCAGGCCATCATCGGCACATGCCAGACATGGCCCGTGCCGGAGCAACTCTGGTGCGCGCCCCAAGCATACACCATGATGCCACCCGCCACCAGGCCGGGCCAGCGGCCGCACACCCCCGCCGCCGCACCGATCCACGCCGCCGTCAACCACGGGGCCAGACGCCGCAGCCAACCGCCGATGTCCGCCGGATCCATCGCGCCGAAAAACCAGGCGGCCAGCCCGACGGGTTGGAACCAGCCGGCCGGACAGGTGGCCACCCGGTGCGGGATGTCGTAGGTGAAGGCGTGGTGCCCGAGTACGAGCATCAAGGCATAGAACAGGGCGCGCACCCGGCCGTCGAGCGGTGCATAATCCTGGGTCCACCATGCCGCCGCGCGGCGCAGGCGCAGGTCCCATCCATCCGTATGCCGGTGCCGCATCCCGTCTTTCCGGCTCAACGCGCGGCGATGAGTTCGCGGGCGTGGGTGAGCACGGCGGACGTGACGTCGCGGCCGCCGAGCATGCGGGCGATTTCCTCGACACGCTGGCCCTGGTCGAGCTTGTCCACCTGCGAGACGGTGCGCTGGTCGCGCACCTGTTTCTTGACTGCGAAGTGGGTGCTGCCGCGCGCGGCGACTTGCGGGAGGTGGGTGATGCAAAGGACCTGGCGGGCATCCGCGAGGGTGCGGAGTTTCTTGCCGATGGCGTTGCCCATTTCGCCGCCGACATTCGCATCCACCTCGTCGAACACCAGCACGGGAATGCGGTCGTGCGCGGCGAGCACGGCCTTGGTGGCGAGCATGACACGCGAGATTTCGCCGCTGGAGGCGATGTCGCGCAACGGCTTTTTCTGTTCGCCGAGATTGGGGGCGAAGCCGAAATTCACTTCGTCGAGTCCGGAGGCACGTGGCTCGGCGTCGGTCCGCTCGACGCTGAACACGCCGTGGGCGAAACCGAGGTCGCGCAGGTGGCCGGTGATTTCGGAGGCGAGCTTCTCGGCGGCCTTGGTGCGTTTGTCGCGCAGTTTACCGCCGGCTGCCTGCACCGCGCGCAACGCCGCCTGTTGTTCGCCTTCAAGGCGGGCGAGGGTTTCGCCGCGGTTCTGCAGGTCGGAAAGGCGTTGGCGGGCGGTGGCGAGCTGGGCGAGGGCCTCGCTGACCGAACCGCCGTATTTGCGGCGCAGTTTCGCGTAGGCGGCCATGCGTTGTTCGAGCCATTCGAGGCGGGCGGGATCGGTTTCGATCGTTTCGAGGCGGCTGGCCACCGAGGCGGATAATTCCTTGATGCCGATGGCGATGGTGCGGGCCTCGTCGCGCCAGGCCACGGCATCGGGCAGGAGGTCGGCCAGTTCGTCGAGGTGGCGTTGCACGGCGGCGAGGGCATCGAAGGCGGTGCCTTCGCTTTCGGTCAGGCCGCCGGTCACGCCTTCGCCGAGTTCGCGGATGCGCTGGGCGTTGCTGACGGTGGTGTGTTCCTGGATGACCTGTTCCTCCTCGCCTTCCACCGGGGCGATGGCCTCGATCTCCTTGATGCGGAATTGGAGCAGGTCGAGCTGGCCCTCGACATCGCCGCCGTCATCGCGCAGCGCGGCGATACGTTCCTCCAGCGCCTGCAGGGCGGTCCACGCGGCGGTGTAGGCGCCGCGCTCCTTGTCGGTGCGCCCGTAGGCGTCGAGGATGGCGAGCTGGGCGGTGCGGTTGAGCAGCGACTGGTGGTCGTGCGGCCCGTGCATGTCCACCAGCAGTTCGCCGAGTTGCTTGAGGGCCTGGATGGTGACCGGGCTGTCGTTGATGCTCTGCTGGTTGGCCCCGCTCGCCTTGACCACGCGGCGAATGATCAGCTGGCCGCCGTCGCAGGGTTCGAGGCCAAGGGTGGCGAGCAGGTCGTTCACCGGTGCCGGGTCGGCAAGGTCGAGCACCGCTTCGGCGGTGCAGGTTTCCTCGCCGGTGCGGATGATCTTCTTGTCGGCGCGTTCGCCGAGCAGCATGCCGAGGGCGCCGATGAGAATGGATTTGCCCGCGCCGGTTTCGCCGGTGATGACATTCAGTCCCGGTTCGAAATCGATGGCGAGTTTTTCCACCAGCGCGAGGTTTTTGACGGAGAGACGGACGAGCATGCGCGCACGATAACCAAGCGGTGCGGGGCGATCAATCTTGGAAAAGATGTTTCCATGCGATCGCCGCCGCCGCGAGGGCACGGCCACGGTGGGAGATGCGGTTTTTTTCCGCGGCGGGCATTTCCGCGAAGGCGAGGGCGTAGCCGTCGGGGATGAACAGCGGATCGTAGCCGAAACCGCCTTCGCCGCGCGGGGCTTCGGCGATGACCCCGGGGCAGCTTCCTTCGACGGTGAACAGGCGTCCGTCCGGGGCGGCGAGGGCGAGCACGGTGCGGAAGC
>CALBHI010000393.1 GCA_937894535.1 uncultured Verrucomicrobiota bacterium | reverse complement strand
TAAACATCGCCTTGATGAACGAACTGTCGAAAATATTTTCGCTGCTCGGCTTGAACACGGATGAAGTGCTGGCTGCTGCCGGCACGAAGTGGAATTTTCACAAGTATCATCCCGGCTTGGTCGGAGGCCATTGTATCGGCGTGGATCCCTACTACCTGACCCACCGGGCCGTTGAACTGGGCTACCACCCCGAAGTCATCCTCGCCGGTCGACGTATCAACGACAGCATGGGAAAACATGTTGGATCGTTGGTCATCGATGCGTTAAACCGCAACGACCGACTTCCCCGAAATGCCAACATCTGGGTACTCGGCCTCACCTTCAAGGAAAACGTGCCGGATATCCGCAACACCAAGGCCATCGATGTCGTGCGCCACCTGCAACGCTACGGCGTATCCGTTTCCGTATGGGAACCCATGATGGATCCACGGGAGATCGAGCGGAAATTCCAGGTGAAAACCAGCCTGCCCGATGAGGTGGGCGATCTTGATGCCATCGTCCTCATCAACGGTCATGATGCCTACCGCAGCCTTACCCTCGCGGATCTGAAGGCGAAAACGAAGACCCCCGTCCTCATTGACATCAAGAATTTCTACGACCGCGCCGAAGCCCGCCTTATCGGTTTCGATTACACCACCCTGTGAACACCTCGCACACCAGCTTGAAGGCGAACCCCCAGCCACGCAACCAGAGCGGACCGGCGTCTGCGAGAACGATATGATAAAATCCTTCGTATTCAGCGGCGGCAAACTGGTCGGCGAAGATCCCGGATTGGACTTCATCAAGACCATGCTGTTCGACGATGATGCCCAGATCTGGGTTGACCTTGAATCACCCACCCCCGAAGAGGCCCGTTCGGTGCTGGAAGGCATTTTTGGCTTCCACCCGCTGGCCATCGAGGATTGTATCGCCGTCACCGAGCAGCCGAAGATCGACGATTACGAGAAGTACCTGTTCGCGGTTATCCATGCCCTGAATGTGAATCAGGACCGGAAGGTGGAAACCCTCGAGCTCAATATGTTCATCGGCCGGAACTTCCTTGTATCGCACCACGATCAGGCGATACCCAGCATCCGGCAAACCGTAGAACGCATTAAAAAGAATGCCACGGCCGTCGCGAAGGCGTCGGACCGGTTGGCCTACTCCATCCTCGACCTGTTGTTTGATCTGTACGAACCCGCCATGGAGGCGGTTGCCAACGATATCGCCGAACTTGAGCGTGAAGTGCTCGCTTCCCGTTCATCGGACATTCTCGGCACGGTGCTCAACCTCAAAACCGAGGTCCGCCGTTACCGCCAGGTGGTCAATCCCCAGCGCGAAGTCATCGCCCGCCTCGCACGGGGCGAATTCAAGCTGGTTCGACCCCACCTCTTGCCGTATTACCGTGACCTGCTCGACCGGTTGAAACGAGTCAGCGACATGACGGAGTTTTATCGGGAAACCTTGACGAACATCCTGCAAATCCATCTGAACCTTCAGCAAATGGAAGTCAACCGGGTCATCAAGATCCTCACCGTACTGGCCACCCTCAGCCTGCCTATTGTTGTGATCACCAGTTTCTACGGCATGAACTTCAGCAACATGCCGGAACTGGAATGGCGCTGGCCCTACCTCTGGGTGCTCGGCCTGACCGTCATCTCCTCCGGCATCATTTACCTGTTCCTCCGCCTGAAACGATGGTTGTAATCAAGGAGCATCCCGCCACGACATGAGAAAACGCTACATCCTCGATACCAATGTCCTGCTGCATGACCCGAAGGCGCTCTACCAGTTCCAGGATAACGACGTCGTCATTCCCCTGAAAGTCATCGAGGAAATCGACCGGTTTAAACGCGATCAAACCGAACTTGGACGCAATGCCCGCCACGTGTCCCGCATGCTCGATGAAATCCGGCTCCAGGGCAACCTGTCCAAGGGTGTGAACATGCCCGGTGGCGGCAACCTTTGCATCGCGTTCCCGGGTGAACGCCACGCCTACACCGAAGGCATCACGGCGGATGACCAGATCCTCCATCTGTCCATGCTGCTGCGCGAGAAGAACGAGAATCCGCCGATCATCGTGGTCAGCAAGGACATCAACCTTCGCCTTAAAGCCGACGCCCTCGGTCTCGAAGCCGAGGATTACGAAACCGGCCAGGTGAACATCGATGAACTGTTCCTGGGTCACTCCACCCATGATGTTCCACCCGATGTCCTTGATCAATTCCGCCAGAATGGATTCACCGAACCGGTGGGTTTCACCCCCTCGCCGAATGAATACGTCCTGCTGCGCGACCAGCACGATACCAACCATGCATTGTTGACGCGTTTTGATGCGCCTTCCAACCGGCTCATCCCGTTGATTCCGGCGCCCGATGAGGTTCGCCCTGTCCAACCGCGCAACAAGGAACAGCATTTCGCCATGGATGCCTTGCTGAACGATGACATCAAGTTGGTGACCATCATCGGAAAAGCCGGCACCGGAAAAACCTTGCTCGCCGTGGCCGCAGCCATCTTCAAGACGATGGACCAGAAAAACTACCGCCGTATGCTGATCTGCCGCCCGACCATCCCGATGGGCAAGGACATCGGGTACCTGCCCGGCACCGTCGAGGAGAAACTCAATCCGTGGATGCAACCGATCTTCGATGCGATGGACCTGCTTGCCAACGGCCGCAAGAACGGCTTCAAAGGAAGCAAATCCATGGCCGAGGAGTCGGACCGCATCGCCATCGAACCACTGACCTACATCCGGGGCCGCAGCATCCCCAACCAGTACATCGTCGTGGATGAAGCACAAAACCTCACGCCCCTCGAAGCGAAAACCGTGCTGACCCGCGTCGGTCCGGGCACCAAGATCGTGCTCACCGGCGACATCTACCAGATCGACAACCCGTATGTGGACAGCATGTCGAACGGCCTGACGTCGATCGTAGAGAAATTCCGCAGCCAATCCATCGCCGCCCACATCGTTCTGAACAAGGGCGTGCGGTCGGAAGTAGCCGACCTTGCGGCAACACTGCTCTGATGCCATGAAACGTGCGTTGCGCAAAGGCGGCCATGGCGTGCTGTTCCTCCTGGATCTGGCCTGGGTCGCGGGAGCTCTAGCCGTATGCACCGCATGGTGGATCGGCTGGATCCTCAAGGATTCATCCCGCGCCACGATCTGGTTCAGCTTGATTCCCCCGCTGGCGGTCATCCTGTTCGGATTCGGTTGGCTGTTCCTGACCCTGCGCAACCGCTTCCGCATCGTTCAGCTCTTTGTCTTTGCCACGGTCATCGCATGCTTCGTCAAGGTGCTGCTGATCGATCACCGGTGGAACCGCGCCCCCACGCAATTGCCGCCGGACAATCTCCGCATCCTGCATTGGAACACCGCCTGGGGCGTTCTCGGGGTTGAATCGATTGTCCGCACGATGTCCTATGACCAACCCGATATCGTCCTGATCTCCGAGCCACCCCGCCTGGACATGATTTCGGACATTGCCTACCACGCCCTCGGCATGGAGCATATCTTCACCGACAAGGGTATGACCCTGGCCTCCCATTATCCCATCACATACCTCGGCCATGTCCCCTTTCCCCTCGGCGCAGCCTGGCACGTACGCGTCGATACGCCCCACGGCCCGCTTGAATTTGTCGCGGCCGATCTTGTCTCCCGACCCGATTTGAACCGGCACCCGCCGATCAAAGCCCTGGCCGACTGGTTTGCCACCCGTACCAACGCCACCCCGGTGGTCCTGATGGGCGACTTCAATACACCCCACGACGCCACCGCCTTCGCGCCACTGCGCCAACACCTCCAGCGCGCGTATGAAGTGCGAGGACGTGGGTGGCCTTACACCTGGCCTGTTCCGTTGCCCGTCTTCGCCATCGATCATACCTGGATCAGTCCGGACATCACGGTGAATGACTACTTCCTGCTCGTTGCCCGCTACAGCGATCACAAACGCCAGATTATCGATCTTTCATTGCCACCGGATCGGCAACCGGTCACCCCCACCCCGGACGAGGCGGTGCCGTAATGGAGCAGACCACGGCCTTCGGGGCCTTGAATTATCTGGTGCTGGGTAGCTATATCACGGCCATGATCGCCATCGGCCTGGCGTTTGCCGGTCGTCAATCCAGCCTCCAGCATTATGTGCTCGCCGGTCGCTCCCTTCCCTGGATCGCCGTAGCCATGAGTATGTACGCCTCGGTTACCAGCGCCATGACCTTCATGGGACTTCCCGGAATGGCCTACCGCCAGAATCTTTCACTGCTGGTGGTCAGCCTGATGAGCCCGCTCGTCGCCCCCATATTGATCTTTCTGATCTATCCGCTTTATCGCCGGCTCCGGATCACGACATCCTACGAATACATCCTGCACCGGTTCGGTCCCCGTGCCCGTTATGCCGTGGCGGGTTTGTTCATCTGTGCCCGCCTCAGCTGGCTGGCCACGGTCATTTATGCCCCGGCGCTTGCCCTTCACGTGACGACCGATGTCCCGCTCGGCCTTGCCATCGTCCTGATCGGCGGCATGGCCACGATCTACTGCGTGCTTGGCGGTCTCTCCGCGGTAGTTTGGACCGACGTCCCCCAGTTCATCATCATGATTGGCGGCGCGGTATGGATTGCCGCCGAAATTTGCCTGTCCGTTCCCGGCGGGTTCACCGGCATCCTCGCCGAAGGCCATGCCGCGGATAAACTCGTGGCCTTCAACTGGTCATTCCGACTCGGCGAAATGACCGCCCTCGGTGTCGCGATCGCCTACTTTTTCATCCTGATCCAGGACTATGGCGTGGATCAGGTCACCGTCCAACGGATGATGGCGATCAAGGATGACCGCGGCGTCACCAAAGCCATCCTGTTTAATGCCGTCACCGATTTCGTGATCATCGCGCTGCTGCTCTTCGTCGGCCTCGGCCTCTTTATCTTCTACCAGCAACATCCCGGTCATCTACCGCCCGACCTGCGACCGGACCGCGTCCTGCCGTGGTTCATCCTTCACGAACTGCCCGCCGGTATTTCCGGCCTGCTCATCGCCGCCCTGTTCGCCGCGGCCATGTCCAGCGTGGATTCCGGCCTCAACTCGCTGACCACGGTCATCCTGCATGACATCGCCGGCCCCTTGCGCACGCGATCCGGCGGAACCAACCCCTGGTTGACCGTCAACCGGGCCCGCCTGCTGACCTTCCTACTGGGCGTGACCGCT
The DNA here is from genome assembly GCA_937894535.1 of uncultured Verrucomicrobiota bacterium. Taxonomy (GTDB): domain Bacteria; phylum Verrucomicrobiota; class Kiritimatiellia; order CAIVKH01; family CAIVKH01; genus CALMUP01. The sequence goes on along the minus strand of CALBHI010000393.1, from coordinate 18,267 downwards.
TCGTTGGTCGCTTTGCTGGTTTACCAGAAAATCGAGGGCATTATCCGAGCCTTTTACACCTACATGGGATTGTTCAGTGCCCCCGTTCTGGCCCTGTTTCTGCTCGGCATGTTGACCCGGTCCGCCAATGCCCTCGGCTGGATGCTCGCCACCCTCGTTTCCATCACGACCATCCTCACGATCAAACACCTCGATCTGATGGACGAAATCCACCTGTTTCCGTTGTCCACCCTGCTGACCTTTATCCTTGGTTTCGGCTTGAGCCACCTGATACCTGACCGTCAAACCAACCCCAACGCATCCTGGTCCGATGTCATGCGCCGATGAATTCCTGGATCAAACGCCACGTCTCCCTGACCCGTGAGGAACGCCTGCTCATCGCCGGCATCCTCGCCATCGCCCTGATCGGCCTCGGTGCCCGCCTGCTGCGCAGTACCCCGGCCGAACCAGACCAAGCACCGATTCCCGCCCGGGCCGCTCGTTGACCCCATCCGCGGGTAAACACACGGCAAATGCGTTCCTAGCCAGACCCGAACACGAGCGCGTTGGTTGGCCCATTGACCGCCACACCCTTTCTGGCGTATAGTAGTGGGTATGAAGAAGGTGAGCTTCCAGGAGATGGTTGATCGCATTGTTTCCGAGCAACCGCGGTATGATGCCCAAGCATATTATTTCCTGCGTGAAGCCCTCGACTTCACCATCAAATTGTTCGAGAAGCCCGTCGAGGGTCCGGCCCGCCATGTCTCCGGGGGTGAACTGCTCGATGGAATCCGCAAGTATGCCTTGCAGGAGTTTGGGCCGTTGACCATGACCGTATTAAACCGCTGGAATATCCAACGGTGCGAGGATTTCGGCGAGATCGTGTTTACCATGGTTGAAAAAGGCGTGCTGGGGAAAACCGACGAGGACCGCAAAGAGGATTTTTCAGGTGGCTATGACTTTGACACCGCATTCCGCAAACCTTTCCGCCCGACCACCCAGCGTGTCGTCGCGACCTCATCGTTGGACTCCCTTCCCATCCGTTAGCCGCATCGCGGTCCTCACGGCCGCATTCCTGTTTACCATGCCCTTGTCGTATCGCACCACCGCCGGGTCGGCCTCGCACCCTGTCCTCGATCAGTTACGCACGGCCAACGCCGCACTCGAGCGCCACGTGCTCGACAACGGCCTGATCGTACTGCTCAAACGAGATACCAGCGCCCCCGTGGTGGCGGTGCAGATCTGGGTGGGCACCGGATCGATCCATGAAGGCCCGAACCTCGGTGCCGGCCTGTCGCATTACATCGAGCACATGATCTTCAAGGGAACACCCACCCGCGGGCCCGCCGACATCACCCGCACCATCGATGAAGCCGGTGGCGAGATCAATGCCTACACCGCCCACGACCGCACCGTGTTCTATGCCGATCTCCCGTCCCGCAACTGGCAGGTCGGAGTCGATGTCCTGGCCGATGCCGTGATGAATGCCAGCCTTCCCGAAGATGAGTGGGAACGCGAAAAAGAAGTCATCCTGCGCGAATTCGCCATGGGCTACGACAGTCCACCCCGCGTCCATGGCAAACTGCTCTACGAAACTGCCTACCGCGTCCACCCCTACCGGGTTCCGGTGATCGGCTACGAGGATGTCTTTCGCACCATGACCCGCGATCACCTCGCCGCCTTTTTCCACGAACACTATGTCCCCGACAACATGATGATCGTGGTCGTCGGCGACATCGACACCGCCGCCGTCCATGCCCATATCCAATCGACCTTTGCCTCGTTCAAACGCCGCGCCCGCATGGCCCCGGTGCTGCCCCGCGAACCGGCCCAACTGACCCCGCGCACCGGCCGGGTTACCGGCAACTACCAGGTCACCCGCATGCATTGGGTATACCACACCGTCAGCCTCGACCACCCTGACGCTCCAGCCCTCGACCTCCTGGCCTCGATCCTCGGCGATGGACGCAGCTCCGTCCTCTACCACGCCCTGCGCGAGAAGGAAACGCTCGTCCATTCGATCAGCGCCTGGTCACATACACCCGCCGATGGAGGACTATTTGGTTTCTCCGCGACCTTCGATCCCGACAAGGAACAGGCGGTCATCGAGGCCATCCGGCGTATCCTGACCGAACAAGCCGCGGCTCCGTTCACCGCCGAAGAGATCGACAAGGCCCGCCGCAACTACCTGATCAACGAACTCGCCGCCCTCCAAACCATGAGCGGCCAGGCCAGCAGCTATGCCTCCGGCGAATACTATGCCGGCAACCCGCGCTTTTCCGAAAACTACCTCGAAGCCATCCTGCGCGTGGATGACCGGCAACTGCACGACGTCCTCGAGCGCTATATCCTCTCCGCCCACGAGACCATCGCCTTGCTTTCCCCGGAAGCATCCGCATCCCGCGCCGACTCAACCGCGGCCGACACCATCGCCCCACCGTTGACCCGCCTCGTCCTTTCCAACGGCATCCCGCTGATCGTCCGGGAAGATCGCCGCCTTCCCTTCGTCTACATCAGCGTGGCCATGGAAGGCGGACTGCTTTCCGAATCCGACGCCAACAACGGCATCACCCAACTGACCGCCGACCTGCTGACCCGCGGCACCACCACCCGTTCCAGTGCGGAAATCGCCCGCTTGATAGAAAGCCGCGGCGCCGGTCTGGCCGGTTACGGCGGACGCAACAGCATGGGCCTGAATGCGCACGGACTTACCGAAGACAAGGACATGCTGATGGAGGTGCTGGCCGACTGCCTGCGCCATCCGCTGTTCGACGCCGCCGAATTGGCCAAGCAGAAGCAGCAGCAAATCGCCTCCCTGCGCCAGCAGCAAGAGCAACCCATGGCCGTCGCACAGGAACACCTGCGTGCCCTGCTGTTCGACGGCCACCCCTACCGGCTTAACCCGCTCGGCTCGCTCGAATCGCTGAATGCCCTCGATCGCGATGCCGTTGCGGCGTACTACCGGGCCCACGCCACCGCCGACAAACTGACCATCGCCATCTTCGGCGACATCAACGCCGACGAGGCCCGCGATCTCGCCGAACGCCACCTCGGCCCGATCTCCGGCCAACGCGACGCCACCCGTTCCGTCGTCACCGCCGCACCGCAATTGCCCGCCACCGTCACCACCAACGGCCCGTTTGAACAGGCCATCCTGCTCGCCGGCTTCCCCGGCATCGACCTGAAAGATCCGCGCAATGAGGCCCTGAATATCCTCCAGCGCGCCCTCAGTGGCTTGTCATCCGATCTCGCCATCGAAATCCGCGAAAAACGTGGCCTCGTCTATTTCGTCGGTGCTTCCGCGGTGAGCGGCCTCGATCCCGGCCTGTTCGTGTTCTACGCCGGCACCACCGCGCCGCAGATCGACGAAGTCGAGCAGCTCATCCGCGAACAGGTAGCCCGCATCGCCCGCGAAGGCCTGCGCACCGACGAGTTTGAGCGCGCCCGCGCCCAGTTGCTGGCCAGCCACGACATGAGCCTGCAGAATACCGGCGATCTCGCCCAGCTCTGTGCCCTGAACGAGTTGTACGACCTCGGTCACGACCACACCTTCGGCCTGCCCGACCGGCTTTTGGCCGTCACCCCGGATGACGTCCGACAGGCCGCTGCCGACCTGTTCATCATGGACCGGCTGGCCGTGGTGCGCTTGCTGCCGGCCGAGCCGCCTCCCGCTCCGTAGCCTACACCTCCCGGCAAACAGCTTGCTTTTGCCCCGGTTTCCCCTAGACTCGCGCGCTTTCCCAGAACAGGACCCAACCCCATGAGCAGTTCCCGCTACCGTAACATCGCCATCATCGCCCACGTCGACCACGGCAAAACCACCCTCGTCGACCAGCTCCTTCGTGAAGGCGGTGCCTTCCGCGTGAACGAGGCGGTCGAGGAACGCGCCATGGACTCGATGGACCTCGAGAAGGAAAAGGGCATCACCATCAGGGCCAAGAACGCCTCGGTCCACTGGAACGACTACACCATCAACATCGTGGACACCCCGGGCCACGCCGACTTCGGCGGCGAGGTCGAACGTATCATGGGCATGGTCGATGGCGTGTTGCTGCTCGTGGACGCCCTCGACGGTCCGCAGGCCCAGACCCGCTTCGTGCTGAAGAAGGCACTGCACCACGGCTTGAAGGTGATTGTCGTCATCAACAAGATCGACCGCGACAACGCCGACCCCCACCGCGTGCACGACCAGGTCCTGGAACTGCTGCTCGAACTGCACGCCAGCGACGACCAGTTCAACGCCCCGTTCGTCTACGCCAGCGCCCGCAATGGCTATGCCATGCACCAGATCGAGGACGAGAAGAAAAACATGGTGCCGTTGTTCGAAGCCATCGTGAAGCACATCCCGCCCCCGAAGGTGGAAGCCGACAGCCATTTCAGCATGCTGATCAGCAACCTCGACTGGAGTGATTATGTCGGCCGTATCGCGATCGGCAAGGTTCTCGGCGGATGCGCCAAAGTCGGCGACACCATCGTCGCCCTGCGCCGCAACGGCTCCAAGGAGAAGGCCTCCATCACCAAGGTGTTCGAATTCAGCGGCATGAAGTCCTCCGAGTCGATCGCCGCCGAGGCCGGTAACATCGTCGGCCTCTCCGGCTTCAAGGAACTGGATATCGGAGACACCCTGTGCGACCGCGATGACCGCACCCCCATCGCCTTTACCGACATCGATCCGCCCACCCTGCAGATGCAGGTCTGTGTGAACGACGGTCCCTTCTCCGGCCGCGAAGGCAAGTACGTGACCGCCCGTCACCTGCGCGACCGCCTCGTCCGCGAAACCCGCACCAACATCTCGCTGAAGGTCGAGGACACCGACTCCGCCAACGTGCTGCTGGTCAGCGCCCGCGGCGAACTCCAGATCGCCATCCTGGTCGAACAGATGCGCCGCGAAGGCTTCGAGCTGTTGCTCTCCCGCCCGCAAGTGATCATGCGCAAGGAAGGTACGACCACCCTCGAACCCTACGAGACACTCTGGATCGACCTGCCCGGCGATGTGCTCGGCGACACCCTGCAAACCCTCGCCGCCCGCAAGGCGCAAGTCGTGAACATGTCCCACCATGCCGACCGCGTGCAGATCGAAGCGGTCATCCCGACCCGCGGCCTGATCGGCCTCGAGACCGAGATGGTGAACATGTCCAGCGGCCGCGCCGTGATGAGCCACATGTTCAAGGAATACGCCCCGCATTGCGGCCCGGTGGCCGGCCGCATCACCGGCACCCTCGTCTCGATGGAACTGGGCACCGCCACCGGCTACGCCCTCGATACCATCCAGGAACGCGGCAAACTCTTCATCGGCCCGAGCGAGGAAGTGTACGAAGGCATGATCATCGGCGAAAATCCGCGCGCCGAGGACCTTCCCGTGAACCCGACCAAGGCGAAACAGCTCACCAACATGCGCGCTTCCGGCAAAGACAAGGCCATCTCCCTCGAACCGCCGATCAAGATGTCCCTCGAGCACGCCATCGAATACATCGCGAGCGACGAGTATGTCGAGGTGACCCCGAAAAACCTCCGCCTCCGCAAGAAGATCCTCAACGCCACCCAGCGCAAACGCGCCGTGCAGCGCGAGGAATCGCTCGGCGAAGGGTAATCATGGTTGTTCGCGTGAACGCCGGGACCCGGCGAGAGCGTGTTTTCCAGCGGACGTAGAGCCGGGTTTATCCCGGCTAAGTATACGCTGCAACGTGCTAGCTTTTCTTCCCCGGCTCCGAGAGCGCGGTCAGCAATCCCAGCATCAGCAGGGTCGTGATCAGGCTGCTGCCCCCGTGGCTGAGCAACGGCAGCGTGATGCCGGTCAGCGGGATCGCCTTGGTCACCCCTCCCATGTTCATCAAGGTCTGCATGGCCAGTAACGTGGTGAGTCCTGCCGCCAAGGTCTGCGGAAACGGCGCGCGTAATTGGTCGGCGATCCGGTATCCGCGGTAGAACAGCATCAGGTACACCAGCACCAACAGGATGCACCCGATGAATCCCAATTCCTCGGCATAGGCGGCATAAATGAAGTCCGACGCGGCAATCGGCACGACCGTCGGCGCGCCCGACCCCAACCCGCTGCCCATCATGCCGCCGGAAAACATCGCCGAGAGCGATTGCAGGATCTGCCATCCCTTGCCCGTCGGATCGGCAAACGGATCGAGCCACGCCTGGAAACGCACCTGGGCATGGCTGAAGAACCGGAACCCGAGCAGGCTGGCCCCGGCGGCAAAACCCGTCCCCAAGACCAGGTAACCCCACCGCCCGGTCGCCATGAACAGCAACACCAGCAAGGTTACATTCAGCAGGATGATCATGCCCAGATCGCGCTGCAACACCAGCAAACCCATCGGCACCGCCCACAACAAGCCGAGCGTGACCACCGACCGCATCGGCGGCGCCGGTATACCCGACACCGTTTGCTGCAGCGGCTTCCGGAAATCCGTTAACACCCCGGCCATGAACACCGCCAACAGTAGCTTGACCAGTTCGGCCGGGTTGATCTGTCCGGCCATGAATACCGCGCCGCGGTACCGCTGGCCCATCACCAGGATCACCCCCAGCACCGCAACGGCCAGCAGCAAGGCCGGCAATGCCAACCGGCCCAGCACCGCCACCCGGCCACGCCGAAACACCATCCAGCTGGCAAGGTAGGCCATCACGCCGATGGGATAGGCAAACGTCGAGGCCAGCGTGAGGTTGGCGAGATCGATGTTGCCCAAGCGGAATTGCAACAGCAACCCCAACCCCGACAGCAACAACACCATCGGGGGAACGATCCGGTCGCCCTGGTATACTCCCGGACGGAACACCAGGCGAAACAGCAGTGTGCTGACCGTGAGCCCGAGCAACGGCAAGAGGTCGGGCATCCGCACCACCGGCGCATTGGCCCACCGCACCGCCATGATCATCACATAGGCGGAAACGAAAATTAGCCAGATCATCAGGTACAACGAACCGACTCCCGCCTCACCGGCCTTGGCCGTGCGACGCCCACTCACGGCGCACCTCCCGGCCCTGCGGCCACCGCGCGCGCGAAGTAGCCATCGGCCTGCGCCGCCTTGAGCAACTCGGCCGCGACCGGCAACGCGGCGCGCGATCCATAACCACCGTTTTCCACGATGACCGCGAAGGCGATGCGCGGATTGACCGAAGGCGCAAACCCGATGAACCACGAATGATCATCCCCGTGCGGATTCTGCGCTGTCCCCGTCTTGCCCGCCACGCTCAGCCCATCGATATCGGCCGCCCGCCCCGTTCCCTGCAACACGGTCTGCCGCATCAGGGCGGTCAAACTCTTTGCCGTCTCCGCCGAAAACATCGGCTCCTGGGGGCTAGGCAGCTGGTCGGCCGCCAACCGCGGAGTCCAGACCACCCCCTGACGTCCGATCGCACCGGCCAGCAAGGCCATGTGCAACGGCGTGGCCAACATATCGCCCTGCCCGATGGAAATCTGGGCCGTCTTGGCCACATCACGGTCCGTCAAGGCCGGGAACCGCGCCGACGAACTCGCCAGCGTGGTCGCGGATCCCTCGAACACCGGCCAGGGCCGGGTAAAGCCACAACGCACCGCCATCGCATACACCGATTCCCCGCCTAGCTGCGTGCCAAGTTTGGCAAAATACACGTTCGATGATTTTGCCATTGCCTCCCGCATTCCGATCCGTCCATGCCCGGGCCAAACCCGCCCGCTGCGTTGGTAATCATAATACTCATGGTCACGGATCGGCTTGTTGCCCGTCCCGAACCGGAAACCGTCGGCCGGACACTCGATGATCGGATTGATCCCGCGCTCCAGGGCCGCCGCCGCAACCAGCACCTTGAAGGTTGAGCCCGGCGGATACAAACCCTGCAAAGCGCGGTTGAGCAGCGGCGCATTCGCATCGTTGCGGGTAAAGACAGCCGGGTCGAGTTTCTCCGGATGCAGCGACGGCGCGCTGTAGAGGACGATGATGGATCCATCCGACGGATCGACCGCCACCACCGCACCCCGCCGCCCTTTCATCAAGTCATGCGCCTTGCGTTGCAACGAGGCGTCGATGGTCAACACCCGGTCGGTGCCTTCGATTTCTTCGCGCTTCAGCAGGTTGCGCCGGAATTTTTCCCACTCCGGCGTCGAGTCGCGGGTCATCCCGCTCAATCGCGGATGGTCGGCCGCCTCCACCCCGGACATGCCGTACACCGGATGCTCGTAGCCGATGACATGGAAAAACGGCGCACCGCCCGGATACCATCGCCGCCCCGGCATATCCGGATCCGTCGTGGCCAGCGTGCGCCCGCGCACATCGAGGATGCTGCCGCGCAACAGGTTCGCCGCTGGATTGTCCGGGCGCCGGTTGTAACGCTTCATGAAGGTCACGAAGTCCGGCCGGACAAACCCCGCCAACTGCCACGTCGCCTGGTAGGTCAACAACCCCGCAAACAACAACGCCACCAGCCAGAAGAACACCCGGTACGCCCGGCTGATCGCCTTCTGGCTGCGCCCGGTCACCGACCGCACCAGCAGGATCACCACCAGCGCCAACAGCAAGCCCCAGAAGGCATACTTCACCCAGGGCAATACCCGGGCGATGCCCTCCGGCGACAACCATGCTTCGAGCGACCACGACAGATCCATCATCGCGCCCACTCCACCACCGTTGAGCACGATTGGCAAGTGTGCAGTGGCACACTCCATCTCGGCTTCGCCCAAACATCATCCAAACATGCATAAATCCTTCGCCGCGATACCCCGCTCTGCATTGACACTGCAGCATGAAATCAATAGGTTGTCGGCTTAACTTTTACCGAGGAAACGACCTATGACGACGTTCGGATCGCTGTTGAAACCGCTGACCCTTTCCACCGGCAAAACCGTTTATTATTACAGCCTGCCCGAGCTTGCCGCGCAGGGCCACCCCGCGATCACCTCGTTTCCCTACTCCGTCAAGGTCCTGCTCGAATCGTTGATCCGCCTCCAAGGCCATCCCGCCTACAAGCCGGAACAGGTCACCGCCTTCGCCCAGTGGAACCCCGCCGTGGAAGGCCAGGACGAATTCCCGTTCCAGCCCGCCCGCGTGCTGCTGCAGGACTTCACCGGCGTGCCCTGCGTGGCCGACCTGGCCGCCTTGCGCAGCGCGATGAAACGGGCCGGCAAGGACCCCGCGAAGATCGAACCGCTAATCCCGGTTGACCTCGTGATCGACCACTCGGTTCAGGTGGACTCGGCAGAGGACGTCCAGTCGCTGCAGCGCAACGTGGAGAAGGAATTCGAGCGCAACGGCGAACGCTACCGCTTCCTCCGCTGGGGCCAGAACGCGTTCCAAAAACTCCAGATCGTCCCGCCCGGCCTCGGCATCTGCCACCAGGTGAACCTCGAATACCTGGCCAAGTGCGTGATGACCGACAACGATGAGCAGGGCCGCACCATCGCCTACCCCGACACCCTCGTCGGCACCGATTCCCACACCACGATGATCAACGGCGTCGGCGTGCTCGGCTGGGGCGTCGGCGGCATTGAGGCCGAAGCCGCCATGCTCGGCCAGCCCATCCCGCTCCTCACCCCCGTCGTGACCGGCTTCCGCCTGACCGGCAAGGTCCCGGCCGGTGTGACCGCGACCGACTTCGCCCTCGCCGTCACCAACATCCTCCGCAAAAAGGGTGTGGTCGGCCAGTTCGTCGAATTCACCGGCCCCGGCCTGGCCAGCCTGTCCCTCGCCGACCGTGCGACCGTCGCAAACATGGCCCCGGAATACGGCGCGACGATGGGCTATTTCCCGATCGACGACGAGACCCTGCGCTACCTGCGCGAGACCGGCCGCTCCGAAGAACAGATCGAGCTCGTGGAAAAATACTGCAAGGCCCAAGGCCTGTTCCGCGGCCCCGGCGCCCCTGAACCGGTGTTCAACCAGGTTGTCGAACTCGACCTCTCCACCCTCGAGCCGAGTGTGGCCGGACCGAAACGCCCGCAGGACCGCCTCGCCGTCAGCTCGGTCAAGGCCTCGTTCCTGAAGGACCTCACCGCCCCGGTGAAGGACCGCGGTTTCGGCCTCGCCCCCGACGCCCTCGGCAAAACCGCCGACGTGCCCGGCCTTGGCACCATCCACCACGGCTCGGTCGTGCTCGCCGCCATCACCAGCTGCACCAACACCTCGAACCCGCACGTGCTGCTCGCCGCCGGCCTGCTCGCCAAGAAGGCCGTGGAGAAGGGCCTCACCGTATCCAAGGCCATCAAGACCAGCTTCGCCCCCGGCTCCCGCGTGGTCACCGCTTACATGAACAAGTCGGGCCTGAACCCCTTCCTCGAGCAGCTCGGCTTCTACACCGTCGCCTACGGCTGCACCACCTGCATCGGCAACAGCGGTCCGCTCGATGACCGGATGGAAAAGACGATCAAGGACAGCGACATGGTCGTCGCGGCGGTGCTGAGCGGTAACCGCAACTTCGAAGGCCGCGTGCATCCCCAGACCAAGGCGAACTACCTGTGTTCGCCTCCGCTGGTCGTCGCCTACGCCCTGGCCGGCCGGGTGGACATCGATCTCAGCTCCGAGCCGATCGGCACCGGCAAGGACGGGAAGCCGGTGTTCCTGAAGGATCTCTGGCCGACTGAGGAGGAGATTCGCTCCTACCTGCAACTCGCCGCCGATCCCGCCATCTACCGCAAGCTCTACAGCGGCATCACCGAATCGAATCCGGCCTGGAACCAGCTCCCCAGCGAGACCTCCCCGGTATACGAGTGGGATGTCACCTCGACCTACATCCAGGAACCTCCGTTCCTGAACGCCGCCTCCGCCGAGGCGGGTCCGCTGCAGGACATCGCCGGGGCGCGGGTGCTCGGCTACTTTGGCGACTTCATCACCACCGACCACATCTCTCCGGCCGGCTCCATTCCGGTCAAGAGCGCGGCCGGCCAGTACTTGATCAGCAAGGGTGTCACCAAAGAGGACTTCAACTCCTACGGAGCGCGGCGCGGCAACCACGAAGTCATGATGCGCGGCACCTTCGCCAACATCCGCATCCGCAACAAGCTGGCCAGTGCCGAGGGCGGACTGACGGTGAAATTCCCCGGCGAACAGGAACAGTTCATCTACGACGCGGCCATGCAGTACATCGCCGAAGGCACGCCGCTGGTGATCCTGGCCGGCAAGATGTACGGTGCGGGTTCCTCGCGCGACTGGGCGGCCAAGGGCACCTACCTGCTCGGGGTCAAGGCGGTCATAGCCGAGAGCTTCGAGCGTATTCACCGCAGCAACCTCGTCGAGATGGGTGTGCTGCCGCTCGAGTTCGTGGATGGCCAGACCGCGGAGAGCCTGGGCCTGACCGGCAAGGAAGTCTTCAGCATCGAGGGCCTCGCCCACGGATTCACTCCGGGCAAGCGCATCAAGGTCAAGGCCGACGGGATCAGCTTCGAGGCCAAGGCCCGGATCGACTCGCAGGTTGAGATCGAATACTACCGCTACGGCGGCATCCTGCCGTACGTGTTGCGGGAATACGCGGCCAAGTAGCACCGGGAACCGGGGCGGCGTCGGTCTGACGCTGCACCGGCGGCTCGACCGATGCGCATCGAACCACAACGGGACTTCGGCACGCGGGAATGTCCGTCCTGCGCCTGCGAGGTCGCCGCCAACCATAACCGCTGTCCGATTTGCGGCTACGAATTTCCGGTCGCACACCCCGCCCGCCGTGGGCTCCTCGCCCTCATCGCCTTGATCCTGCTCGCCCTGATCCTCTTGGGCTACCTCCGCCTGGCTCACGGGTAAACGCAACCGCATCGCCGCACGTTCCCGCGATGAAAAGGATCTCCAGGGCCAGCGCCCTGGATACGCACGGATGTCGCGAAGCCGCCATCGGACGGACCATAAACCGGGCACACGTGCTCATGGACTCCATAGCGCCAAGCGGCAGAATGGCTCACCCGTTTATTCCTGCCCAAGGCACGAAACAGCACCACACGTAGCCCACGACACCCACGTTACGCCTCGGGAAATACCCGTTACGCCAAACCCAACCTTTGCGGTGGTTGTGACCACACCACCAAAATATCGCAGGATCACAAAAGACCTATCGAATACCTTGTTAGCGACAGGAAGTGCGCTTGACCTGCAACTACGTCATACCTACACTGTAGTTATGGCGAAGCTGAGATTCGAATGGGACGGTACAAAAAGCCGCGATAACGCGCGCAAGCATGGCGTTACTTTTGCTGAGGCGCAAACGGTATTCTTCGACGAAAATGCCATCGAGTTTTTCGATGATGAGCATTCAACGCATGAAGATCGATTTCTCCTGCTTGGCCTCAGCAGCAAACTGAGGGTATTGCTCGTTTGCCATTGCTTGCGGGAGTCGGGTTCGGTTATTCGAATTATCTCGGCGAGAAAGGCAACGAAAAATGAACGGGGTCTATACCCCAGGGGTGAAGCATGAAAAAAGAATACGATCTCTCGAAAATGAAAAGTCGCCGAAACCCTTATGCCAACCGACTGAAGAAGCAACTTACCATACGCATGGGAGTAGACATCATTGAATACTTCAAGTCCATGTCCCGGCAAACCGGAATTCCATACCAAAACCTGATTAATCTTTATCTGCGTGAGTGTGTTGTTTCAGAAAAAAAGCTTCAGATGAAATGGTCATCATAAAGATCGGCTAATATAGGGCTGGTGGGCATGTCGCTTCGCGACAGCCCACAGCCTGGTTGTTAGGGCAAAAGGAGCATACATGGACATTAAGTCGATGGGAAAAACCGTTTTTATCGGCCTCCTAACACTATGGATGCAGGGTTGCGCCACCGTGCCGCGCCAGCCCAGTTCCATCGTCGGGTTGGATGTCAGGCATGGCCAAGTGTGGCCCGGATTGGCCGAGGTTCTGGCGTCACACGGCTTCAAGACGATCACCCTTGATCGCGAGATTGACTCAGCATCCCTGGATAGCCTCGGCGCTTTGTTCATCGCGGCGCCGAACTCGACCTACAGAGTGGGTGAATTGGATGCCATCCAACGTTTTGTTAAGGCTGGTGGTGGTCTGGTATGTGCCGGGCAGGCATGGTCATGGACCTACAAGGAGTATGGAAACCAACCAATCAAGACGTATCCCCTTAACATCATCGGACGCCGATTGAATTTCTGGGTTACGGAGCACAACATTGGAGAACCGAAATATCTGAGTACGGAAATCATGGCAGGAATTGGCGCTGTTCATCGATCCGACTGGTGGCCGTCCGAGGTCCGTGTAAACGAACAGAGCGGCAGGCCCATCTTGAAGGATGACAAACAAAGAACCATTGCCGCGTTACAGACGTATGGACGTGGAAGAATGGTGGTGTACGGTCACGATGGAATCCTTAAAGACAATCCACACATCCTGATCAATAGCCTCAACTATGTGATGGGGCTGCCCTAACATGCGCCGCCCAAGCACACCGAAGACCGTGGCTTTGAGGCTTGTCGTTCCTGCGGACTGCGCTCTGCGCAGTCCACAACAAGCATGGCACCCATGAGCAACAAGGTTACATCACCCGCATATTCGATAGATCCCGAGGAGTTTGCCGGGAAACGAGTTTTCGTCACCGGCGGCAGCAAAGGAACCGGCGAGGCGATTGTGCGACGACTCGCGGCAGGCGGAGCCAGCATCGTCACCACCGCACGCACGGCGCCGGTCGGATCTGATTTGCCTGCCCATTTCGTGGCCGCTGATCTCACCACCGCAGAAGGAGCAAGTCTGGCCGCCAAGGCTGTTATCGAACGATTGGCCGGTGTCGATCTACTCGTTCATAATCTGGGTGGTTCCAGTTCACCTGGCGGGGGATTTGCCGCGCTCACCGATGAGCATTGGCTTGATGAACTCAACCTGAATCTGCTTGCCGCCGTCCGTCTCGACCGCCTTCTCGTGCCTGGAATGATCGAACGCGGCGCCGGTGTCGTCATTCATATCTCCTCCATTCAACGTCAACTGCCCCTTCCCGAATCGACGACGGCCTACGCCTCCGCCAAAGCGGCTCTTGCAACCTACAGCAAGGCTCTTTCAAAGGAACTCGGCCCAACCGGGGTCCGCGTCCTTTCCGTTTCGCCCGGGTGGATCTACACCACCGCCGCCCAAAACATGGTCAAACGCCTCGCGGAACATGGAGGAACCGATGAAGAGACGGCCAGGCAGGGAATCCTCGATGCATTAGGCGGAATCCCCATCGGACGCCCCGCTTGGACCTGGGAAGTTGCCGAGTTGGTGGCCTTCCTTGCTTCTTCGCGCGCCTCCTCGATCCACGGCGTCGACTATGTCATCGACGGCGGGACCATTCCCACCGTTTAACCTGTCCGGACTTGCGCCGCCAGCAGCACACCCGAAGCGGGTGGCTCTGCGGCTGGTCGACCGGGATCGAAAACGGCTTTTGTCCGACCATCAATCCGGCGAGGCGAGTTTCAGGCCGACAATGCCGGCCACGATCAGGCCAAGGCTGATCAGACGCATCGGGTTGGTCGGCTCGTTCATCAGGATGATGCCGAGAATGGCCGTACCGACCGCCCCCACCCCGACCCATACCGCGTAGGCCGTCCCGACCGGCAAGGTCTTCATGGCCACGCCAAGCAGCCCCAGGCTGATCACCATCGAGATCATCGTCCATACCGTAGGCCACAGCCGAGTGAACCCCTCGGTGTACTTGAGCCCGATCGCCCACCCGATTTCAAACAATCCCGCCACTACCACAATGATCCAATGCATGGCCGTCTCCTGACGTGGTCGCTCACCTTCCATTACCGCACTTGCTGCAACAACACCACCAATCCGCTGATCAACTCCCCGGCCGTGAAGGCGCAATGGCCATACCGGACGATGGGATAGACGGTGACCGGGACCGAACCGGTGGCGCGGTTCTTCCAGGCATACACCGGGGCATGGGCAAAGGGTACGATCTCGTCGCCGGTGGTGTGGAGCACGACCAGCGGACGTTGCAGCACCCCGCTGGTGGTGTAGCGTCGGCCGGCCCGCCGGGCCGCGGCATCGGCGGCGTAACGCCCCACACCCGCCTGAAGGGCCGCATCGTCGGAAGATCCACGGTACACCGTCCGCCGGTTGTCGAAGGGATTCCCACCCAGCTTGGCCTGTGCGTCCGTCGTCGTGAAGGTGTGGTACCACAGCAATTCCGTGGCGGTGTTTTCCCAGGTGGCCGGATCCTCCGGATCGTACGCCGCGCGTGCCACCTCGAGCCATTCGATCCAGCGCGATGGATCGGCCCGCACCGCAGCGAGTACGGCCGGTCGGTGTACGGCCTGCCAGGCATCGAGCATCGATGGCGGAACCGACACCGCATCACCCGGCAGGACGCCCGGGAAGAAGTAATCGAACAGGACGCGGAAATTGCTGATGGCATCGGTCTGGAGGGTGAAGGTTCCGATCGGTCCGCACAGGGCCAGCCCCCCCGCGAACAACGACGGATAGCGCTCCAACGCGAGCGTCGTGACAAGGCCGCCCTGCGATGCTCCGGTGAGGATAAACCGCTGGCCGCGCCGTCCGGTAGCCCGGGGAAATGCGAGGACCAGTTGCCGCACATCCTCCACACCCTCCAGAATGGCCAGGCCGTTCTGCCGGTAGGTCGTGGTGGCGAAGGCGAAACCCAGTTGCTGCACCACATCGGGCAGGTACAACGAACCGATGCTCAGGTTCTGGTAATCGATGGTCTCGGTGATGGCCCGGTAGCCGTGGGCAAAGACAACCACATCACCGTTCCATCCCCGCTCCGGCACGCAATACAATCCGCGGGCTCCGCTCGGAAAGGTAACCTCACGGCAGACACCCGGCACGACCGCCTGCATGCTCACCGGTTGCGCACCATCCAGGCTGGAGCCGCCAAGAGCCAGCAGCATGGCAACCACCATGACGGGCCTCCGGCTCATTCCGGATGATGCAATACGGTGTGTTGCCATGTCCATTGTTCCGCTTCCAACCGCATGCCGTTGGTCATCACCACCACATCGCGGTCGGACATGCGGATCCATACCGTGCGGGCATCCCGCATCCACTCCACCTCTTCGGTTTCGGCACGGCCGATCTGCAAGGAAAACCACTGGTAGGATTCGGACTCCGGACGGATCGGCCGGGTAACCAGAGCAACACCTTCCAACAGGGCGACCGGCGGTTCGTCGGCCACGCCCGCTTCCCACCGCAACCGCGCATCCCGTACATCGAGCTCCATCGCCTGCTGGCGCAGCCACTCGGTGGTGCTGACGGCTACGGACTGGGTTCCGACGCCGGGGAGCCGAATGTGTGGACCAAGCGCCTCGTGCAGCCATGGAAACGGTTGCCAGCCTCCGTTGGTCGTAGCAACGAAACGCAGGTCGGGTGCGTCCAGGGTGAGCCGCGACACGGGCCATCCGTCGCCGCGCAACCAGGGAATCCACCGCACCCTTAACGTGGCTTCATGGATGCGCACCACCGGAGGGGCGTTGGTGTGCAGAAAACCCTGAACATCCTTCAGCTCGATGGTCAGTCCGGGGGTCATGCGCGATGCGCCAAGGCGCACCGGGAAACCGGCGCGCTCGGTGAGATCCTGACGCACCAGGTCGCGAAACCCGTCGGTCCGGCTGATCATCAGTACCGTGCCATAGATGATCGCGAGCAGGATAAGTGTGGTAACCCAGAACCGCGTTACGGATTCGAGCAGGCTGCCTTCCTCCGGCGCGGGTTCCGGTGGTTCCTCCCGCATCCGCGGGTATGGGTGGTTTTTCATATCAGGCGAGCCGTGACAAGGCACGCGATCGCTCTGCCGCGGCCTTCACGGCATCGGCGAGATGTTCGCGCACGCGGGTGGCTTCAAGGTGGTTGATCGCCGCTTCGGTGGTGCCACCCTTCGAGGTTACCCGGGCACGCAACACCTCCGGCATATCCTCCGAGGCCTTGGCCAGGGCAGCCGCACCCGCCAGTGTTTCGTACACCAGTTGCCGGGCCTGGGCCGGTGCGAACCCCAGATCGCTCGCGGCCTTGAGCATGGCCTCCATCCAGTAGAATACATAGGCGGGTCCGCTGCCGCTTACCGCGGTCACCGCATCCATCATGTCCTCTTCAACCTGCACGGTGGTGCCGACGGTGGCGAACAAGGCATCGGCAAGATGCAGGTGCGATACTGTCGCGCGCGGCCCGGCACACAAGACGGACACGCCCATCCCGACCAGGGCCGGCGTGTTCGGCATGACCCGCACAATCGCCGGGATCCGCCCGCACAACGCATCCAGCGTTTCGGTGCGAAGTCCGGCGGCGATGCTGATCACCAGGTGATCGGGACGGAATGCCGACGCCACCGGAGTCAACGCTTGCGCCATCATCTGCGGTTTGACGGCAAGGACCACGATGCCGGATGCCGCGACCACCTCGTGGTTGGAATCGGTCGCCCGCACGCCAAAGCCATTGGCGAGCAGGGAACGCCGGGCTTCGGATGGATCCGATACCGTCACGTGGGCCGCGGGTACGACGCCGCGTGCCACCATACCGCGGACAATGGCCTCCGCCATGTTGCCTGCGCCAATAAATCCAACCGTTCCAACCGCTGTGGTCATGTTTCCTCTCCGGTGCTCACGGGTTTAGGCCGTGGACCAAATATGGCCGTGCCGATCCTGATCACGTTGCTCCCCTCCTCGACCGCGACCTCGAGATCATGGGACATGCCCATGGAGAGCACCGGCAAAGGGAAGCCGGTTTCCTGCTGCCACTGGTCGCGGAATTCCCGAAGCCTCCGGAAATGCGGACGGGCGCCCTCGGGATCTTCGGTCAAGGGCGGGATGGTCATCACGCCTTCGAGGTCGAGTCGCGACAGCTCACCCATGCGCCGGAGCACCTCCGGCACTTCGCCGGGATTGAAACCGAACTTCACCGATTCGCCGGACACATTGACTTCAAGCAGGATCCGCATCCGGCGTCCGGCCTGGTCACACGCCTGTTGAATGGCTTCCAGCAAACGCCAGGAATCCACCGAGTGGATGCACTCGAACAACTCGACCGCAGGACGGACCTTGTTGCGCTGCAGGTGACCAATCAGGTGCCAACGGGCCGAGCCAGGTGCTTCGGGAATTTTCGCAGCGGCCTCCTGCACGCGGTTCTCCCCGAACAAGGTCAAACCGGCCTGCACGGCTTCGCGCACCGCCTCGGGGCCATGATTTTTCGACACAGCCATCAAGGCCACGTCCCCGGCGTTGCGGCCGGACCGGGAGATGGCGTCGGCGAGCCGTTGTTGCACCGCGGTAATCCGTTCGGCGATTGAACTCACGATACGACATCCTCCCGGTCGGCCCGGACCAGGTGCACGGTCTGGGTCGGGAAGGCGAAGGAGATGCCCGCCTCGTTGAATGCGCG
>CALBHI010000392.1 GCA_937894535.1 uncultured Verrucomicrobiota bacterium | reverse complement strand
TTGACCGGCCAATCCTGCTCAACCACGAGGTCTTTTACGAAGTGGCGGAAAATGTCGAAGGAAGGCATGAGGCCTCCGGTGAAGAAGTAGCGCGCCATCCAGTCGTTGTCGCCATCGGTTTCAAACGGGTAGGCGAGGAAGTCGTGCACGAAGATGTGGACAAACAATTTCCCGTCCGGCTTGAGCCATGACGCTACCCGCTCCAACAGCAGGTCATAGTTCCGCATGTGCTCGAACATTTCCACCGAGACGACCCGGTCGTAGGTGCCAGGCGCGGCAAACTCGTTCATGTCGGCGGTGATGACGGTCAGGTTGACCAGGCCGCACCGCTGGGCTTCACCATCGATGTAGGCCTTCTGGGTGCGCGAGTTGGATACTGCGGTAATGCGGCAACCGGGAAAACGTGCCGCAAGGTACAGGCTGAGCGAACCCCAACCGCAACCGAGCTCCAGCACGTCCATGCCGTTTTCAATGCCGGCGCGCACCGTGGTGAGGTCGAGCATGGCCAGCTCCGCACCGTCGAGGTCGCGGACTTCGGGGGTCCACAGGCACGAACTGTACTTGAGCCGATGCCCCAGCACCTTCAGGTAAAAATCGGTTGGGACTTCGTAGTGTTGTTCGTTGGCTTCGCGGGTATGGAGCGCCAGCGGGGAGCTCTTCATCGAGGCGACGAACGCGGCCTTGCGGCGGGAGGCTTCGGTGCGATCGTGAGCGCCTTCCTGGTGCAGGCGTTTGCGGAGCAGGGATCGGATTCCGGCACGGATGACGGAGTCGGGGATGATGCGGTGGCGCAACAGGGATTCATACCACATGGTCAGGCTCTCCTTCGGGGCAACGGGACAAAGACACTGGTAGTCTGCTGGTAACGGCGGTAGGCATCACCCTTCGACTTCAGCGCCTGCTCTTCGGTGGCGGGAATGCCCGTCACCTTGAATAGGAAAAACAACATCAGCGCGGGGCACAGCAGAGCCCAGGCACCGTGCGGGGCGCTCCACGCGAACAGGGCGTTGGCGACCCAGATCAGCCATTCGAAGAAATAATTCGGATGCCGCGAGTAGTGCCACCAGCCGGCTTCGCACACCTTGCCTTTGGAGGCTGGGTCGCGCTTGAAGCGGGCGAGTTGACGGTCGGCCGACGCTTCCCCGAGCCAGGCGAACAGCCACAGCAGGAAGGCCGCGACCTCCAGTGACAACAAGGTGTTGGAAGTCTGACCGAGGGACAGCAGGAACGGCACACTGAAGAGCACGGCGGCGGCGGCTTGAAACTGGAAGAACAGGAACATCTTCGGCTGCACCTGGGCACCCCAGGCGCGGCGGAGTTCGGCGTACCGCCCGTCTTCGGGTTTGCCGTGGGACCGGTGATGGATGTGCCACACGAGCCGGCCGCCCCACAACACGGCCATCGCGGTAAGCAGGCCGAGCCGGAGGGGTGACGGGTTGCCGATCAGTACGGCCGCGAACACGACGATCAGCGGGATCGTTCCGGACCATCCGATATCGACGATGCCGGCGTTCCCGGTCTTGCGCTGGACCAGCCACAACCCGCTCATGATGGTGAAGGCGACAGCAAAGGCGGCGAGCAGGTGGATGGCGAAGGGTGTCATGGCTGCGATGCTCCGCGTTGCGGAAGGGTACGGGCGAGGCGGGTGAAGACCGGGGTCAAGGCGAGGCGGAACACCAATACGGTGGGCAGGGCAACCAGGCTCCAGGCGATGACGCCACGCACGGCAAGACCGCCAAGATCACGCAGGCTTCCCCAGAAGTCCGCCTCGAACAGCGCGGTGATCTCCGACAGGGACAGCGGGAACGGGTCCAATCCGAAAAGCAGGTTGCCGAGGCGCAGGAATGGAATGATGAGCAGGATTTGCAGCGGGTACACCAGCCAGTTCACCGCTTGCAAGGCGATGTGGTTCAGGCGCAAGGCAACTCCGGCGATGCCGCATAGCGTGGTGGTGGTACCGAGGATCGGGAAGATACCCAGCACAAAACCCCAGCCTACGCTGCGGGCGAGTTGGACGGGTGATGCGCCCTGGGTGAGTTGATTTAACAGCGGTTGGATCAGGTGGCGGCGAAGGAACGACACGCGGGTATGCGGGTGCGCATCCAGGGGAACTGATTCGATAGCCGGTTGATCCATGCCTGAATGTACCACAGCCGGGAATCGGTGCCAATGCTGCGGACACGCTCAGGGCAGGGTTGGACCGGTGGCAGTTTGGGGCCGTGCGGGCGCGGCCACGATATCGTCGTCGGTGTAGAAGGTTCGGTCCGGTCCGGCCGAACGGACCTCGAGGTGTTGGGCGGCGATGTGGTGGAAAAAGTAGGGCGTGTCCCATGGATCCAGCAATTCGCCGCGGGCATTCAGGCGCGGATGATCGGGCGGAAGCAGGGGGGGGCGGTTGCCGGAACGTGCGGTCAACTGGCGCATCAGGCCGGCATTGTCCTCGGCGACGGGAAAGCGACCGGTGGCGCGTCGCCAGGCATCGAGCATGACGAATACACGGCGAGGTTCGTCGTGCGGATCAAGGTCGGGCGCGGGGCCGAGATCGGCGGAAAAAGGGTGGGTTTCGAGGGGTGGGGGTAACGGTGCTGAGAGGAACTCAACCGGCTGGGGTGCGGTTGGAATGGAGGGCCGGGGAGAGTCTAATGCGGCATCGAAACGAGACCAAAAGAGGAGACCAGCGGCGAGCAGCACGACGAGGGCGAGCAGGTATTTCATGTGGCCATGAAACCGAGGTCGGGTTGGGCGAAGCGGCCGATGTTGGGCAGGACCAGCGGAAGATCGGTTGGACTGACCCCGAACCAGCGTGCGAGGGTGGCGGCCATTTCATCGGTGGAAACGGTGGGGATCCAGCTGCCGCGGGTGCCGGTATCGCTTGGTCCCTGGATCTGGAGGATCGGCATATCGCCGTACAGGCGGCCGCCATTCACCGCGCCGCCGACGACGATGTGGTGACCGCCCCAGGCGTGGTCCGAGCCTTTGCCGTTGCTGTTGTAGGTGCGGTTGAAGTCGGAGGCGGTGAACAGCGTCACACGGTCGCTGATGCCGAGTGCGGCGGTGCCGTTGTAGAAATCGGCGACGGCATTGCTGAGTTGCGCGAGCAACGCATGGTGATCCTCCAATTGCGCGTCGTGGGTATCGAAGCCTCCGAGCGCGGCGAAGAAGATCTGCCGGCGCATGCCGAGGGTTTGTCGTGCCTCGATCAGGCGGAGGATCATGCGGAGTTGGCTGGCAACGGGATTCAAGCCTCCGGTGGGGAGGGTGCTGTTCGCGAAGGTAGCCGTATGGTCTTGCACCGATGCCAGAGCGGTTTTCAGCAGGGTGTCGTTCGCCACGGCGCGGTTGATGATGTTCGCATACTCCTGCTCAAAGAGGTGGCCATAACTGCGGCCGAGCATCTGGTTCATCGCGTCGTATTGCTGGCGGATGGGCGACCACGAGGCATCGTACTGGGACAGACCAATGCTTCCTTGTGGCGTCACATGGTATTGGACCACCTCTTCGCCGACCTGGAAAAAGTTCGATCCGGCGATCGAGATGTTCATCGAAACCTGCGATCCGGCGTTCAGCGACTGGAGCAGGTCGGCGAGGCGGCCACCCCAGCCGGTTTTGCGGGGGGAGTCGGGCAGGGAGGTCTGCCACTGCACCTGCTGGTCGTTGTGGGAAAAGAGGTAGGGGGGAACGGCGGCGGCACCGGAGAGGTATTCGGCTTTGGTGATCGGGGCGACGAGAGTGCCCACGTTGCACACGATGGCCATCTTCTGCTGGTTGAAGATCGTTTGCAGCGGCGACATGGCGGGGTGGAGGCCGAAGTCGCGGCCGTCGTCGCCGGGCAGGTTCAGTGGCAGCAGGGTCGTGCGGGGGAGGGCGAGGATGCCGCGGTCGCGGGCATACTCGTCGTAGGCGGATTGCTCGCGCGGGACGAGCATGTTGTTCGCATCGTTGCCACCGTAGAGAAAGAGGCAGACGAGAATCTTGCTGTCATCGAGGGGCGGGCCGCCTTGCGCGGAAACGGTCGCATTAAACAGGCGCAACGTGCCGATGGTCGAGAGCAGGCCGGCGAAGCTGAGGCCGGAACAGGCGGCTTGCCCGATGAAGGCACGGCGGGAGATCGGGGTGGATTCTTTCATCGTTGCACCAGGAATTCGGGTGAGTTCAGGACGAGGTACAGGGCGGCATTGGCACGGTGCCTCTGGTGGGAGGTGCGGTAGTCGAGGTGCACGCCGAGTTGCTGGAACATGGTCCGCAGGTCATGGCGAAGCGTTGTGGACATGGCACCAAACAGGAAGCGTCGATCAAGGTGGTTGATCAAGGCTTCCTGGGCATCGACCGGGGTCAAGCCGGGGGTTTGCAGGATGGCGACCAGCGGATCGACTTTGAGGGACAAGGTGACATTCGCGTTGGTGGTCAAGGGTTCGGGGGTCCAGATACCCCAGTGGATGATGCTGTAGTGCAGGTTGGCTTCGCGGATCGCGGTGGTCTCGGCGAAGATCTGGAACTCGGGCGCATAGAGTCCGGAGCGGGCGATGGCACCGGGCTGACGGTAACCGGGCTGGAAGAAATTGAAAACCGAAGACGCGTATTGCGGGACCTGCTGGGGCATGGACCATTGAAACTCCAGGAACAGGCGCGGATCGCCGTTGGCGGCGAACGGCGCGTCGGGCAGGTAGGCGCGGAGCATGCGGGTCAGGCGCATCACGGGTTCGATCGGCTTCCCGAAGCTGACCGAAACGCGGGGGGCTTCGGCGCGGGCCTCGTAGTCGAGCAGCACGGCGCGCAGGGTGGCGCCGAGGTCGCCACGCACACCGGAACCGTTGTCGTTAAATACCGAGGCGACGCGGTGGATGTAGCCGGGGCTGGGATTACTGGTGACAAAGCGCTGGATCAACTGACGCGCGATGAAGGGTCCAAGGTTCGGGTGGTTGAAGAGAGCGTCGAGGGCGAGGCGCATGCGTTCCACGCCGTTGGTGCTGCCGGGAATGACCTGGCCGCCGACGATGGTGCGGTCCTGGGTGTCATGGCGTTCGGCGTAGAACGACATCGGACGCATCGGATCCCAGCCCCAGTAGAACCAGCCTTCGCGGTCAGCAACGTTTCCGGGGCTCCACTCGGGAGGGTTCTGTGCGTCATAATGGGCGCTCCAGCCAGTGAAGATGTGGGCGAGGCCGACGATGTCCGCCTGGGTATAGGTGGGGATCGGCATGCCATTCGGATCGAGCCGGTGCGAACCGTCGTTGTGCATCTCGGTGAGGCCGATCGCGAACAGCTGCATGATTTCGCGTGCGTAGTTTTCATCCGGCTCGTGCCCGGTGACGGGGTCAGGTTTCTGGTTGCGCATCATGCTCAGGTAGACGCCCATCATCGGGCTGAGGGTAACCTGCTCCAGCAGGTCGCGGTAGTTGCCGAAGGCGCCCGCGAGGAGTTGGTCATAGAACAAGGTGATCCCTTCGTGTTCGCTGTCGAGGGCACCGAACTGCGAGACCACAACGATCTGACTCAGGGCCCAGGCCATGCGTTGGCGGAGTTGGTCGGGGGCGGTAAGGGCATGTTGCCACCAGGCCATTTGGCGGGGTTGCTGCCAGCCATCGTTGCCATCGCGGGCGTATAACTCGGCCCGGCGTGCCTGCACGTAAGGCAGGTGGTAGGTGGCGGGCAATGCGAGTTGGTGATCGATCCAGGCCGCAAAGGTATTCGTGGCCATGCCAGCGATGGCGGCATCGGTAGGACCAAACGTGGCCTGGGTCAGGAAGCGGGCACCGTCGGCTTCGTTGGCTGGCGCGGCCGGGGCGGGCGGAGGAACGGAAGGTTCGGGCATGGTTTGCCAGCCGGGCGATTGGAGCAATTGTCCGATCAATTCACCCGATGGGTGGGTGGTCGTGGTGATGCGGACCCAGAGGTTGCCGGTATCGAGGGCGGCGAGGATGGTTTCGCGGCTGACCCCGTTGGTCGCGGCGAAATTCCATGGCTGCAAGGCGACTTGGTCAAGCGGAAGGGTGTGCACGAGGACTCCGGACAGGCCGTTGGACGACAGGATGATTTCCGCGGCCAATTCGGCGGCGGACAATCCATTAAAGGTCAGGTTCACCTGGGCAGAGAGGCTATTGCCGGTGCGGCGGACGGCACCGACACCGGAACCGCCGGAAGGAAGTCCGGGAGCGGCACGCATCTGGGCGACGTAGAGCACATCGGGCGCATCGTCGATGCTAACGGTCGAAACGGCGGGGGTGCCGAGCAGGTAATTGGTGCCGGGAAGCAGGGTTAGCACCACGGACTCGGCAACCTCGAGGACGGCATCGGTCAAAGGAACGACGTCGAGGGTTACGGTGCGTTGACCGGGACCAAACACGATCTGGGTCGGCAGCGTCAGGTAATCGATCCCGGGGGCGGCGGAGCCGGACACGGTGAACGGGACCGTGATGGGGTCGATGCCGCCGGAGCGGTAGAAGGTGAATTGAGCTGCAGCCGCAGTCGACTCATAGGCGCGAGGGATGGTTGCGCCGATGGTGACGGCATTGCCGCTATCGAGGATGCGGAGAGCTTCGGGACCGTCCGGTTGGCGCGGGGCGGTGGTGGCGGAAAACGGATCGAGACCGAGGAGGTGTTCCTCGAAGTCGAAGAGGCCATCACGGTCGGAATCCTGATGGGAAACGGCGAGGCGGAGCGAGAGTTGTTCGCCGGAAGACGCGTAGTCGAACAGTGATTCGCCGGACGATGTCATGTAGGGGAGGGCGATGATTTCCCGTTGGTCGGGCGCGGTGCCGGGTCTGACCCACGCGACGGAGAGATGATCGCCGCCCCACGATTCCCGCTGGAAAACTTCAACGTAGTAGGATGTTCCGGAATGCAGGTACTGCGGGGCGGACTGCTGCGAGGGATACTTGGTCCATTCGCGGAATCCGGTCCAGCCGTCCACAGACGCAACGAGCGTGCGCGAGGATGGGGTGTTCGACAGGGAAAGCCACAGTTCGCTGCTGTCGTCGCTGGCGATCCAGAAGGTATAGTTGCCCGACACCGGCGGGATCAGCCATCCGCGAACGTACCAGCCATACTGTTCAGCGTTGGGCGATGTTTGGGCAAACTCCAGCGACGACCAGGTGGTGATCGCGCTCGGTGGCGTGTTGTTGCTGACCGCTTGCTTGATATGACCGACTCCAAAGCCGGTGAGTCCGGTCCAGATCGACGCAGTCACGCCCTCAGGTGCATAGGCGGAACGAAACGGTAACTCCATGTCATGCGAAAGACCGTCGCCCGTGATGGGTTGACCAAAAGCGCGCCAGGTCATCAGATCCGTGGTAGCCTCCACCTGATACATCATGCCGGGCACGGTGTGAAACTGGACGCGGGCCCGGTCATCGGTGAGCATCGAAAACAGGGTAGACCGAGGGAAGCTGGAAGAGAGAAACGGGTTGGTTCCCGCGCGCGCCTCTTGGGCATTGGTGAAGCCGTCGCCATCCGGATCCTCGCCCGGGGCCAGGTTCCAGCCGTAGGCGGACTCCCAGACGTCGCTCACGCCATTGGTGTTCCGATCGATTTGTGCGAAGGCCGAGGCTACCAGACCAATCCACGTCAACACCGCTAGACAGTGCGTTCTCACCCGAAAGCTCCTTGTGTGCTTTTCACATGAACTACCTTACGGAAGGCAACCGCGCTTGTATAAGAGATTTAGGGGATTCGCTGATCTTTACTTGAGTAAACCGAGCCATCACCAACTTGCTTGCGGATAAGCAGTTCGGTTAAATCGTTCCATCTGGATCATTGACTTTCAGCAAGGTGGTCTTTAGTCTCGTGCACTTTGGGATTTTTGACATGTTGATGGGTATTCGCTGCGGGGCTGTTTGTGAAACCGTGGCGAGCGTGAACAACGAAAAGGAGAGGCCAACCGGTGACGACCCTCGAAAAGCTACTCGTATTGCAGGATCGCGACAGAAAACTACGTCAATTACTTCAGGAAACCCGGGACATCCCTGCCCGCAAGCAACTGATTGAATCACGCCTGAAGGCCAACCGGGACGCACTCCTCCTCGCCCAGGAAAATCTCAAGAAAAACCTCGCCGCGATCAAGTCCGTGGAACTCGAAATCGAGTCCGTCAAGGACACCATCAAGAAGTACCGAGGCCAGCAGGGGCAGATCAAATCCAACGACCAGTACCGCGCCTTGGAACGCGAAATCCGTGAACAGATGGGCCGGGTTCGTGAACTGGAAGAGCGCGAGATCGTGTTGATGGAGGACTCGGAGACGCTCAAGAAACTGGTGGCCGAGCGGGAAGCGGCCTTGCAGCAGGACGACCATGCGGTGCAGGGCGATTTGAAGGTATTGGACGAGCGGTTGGCCAATCTCCAGGGTGAGATCGAGCAGGCCCGCAAGAACCGCGAGGGGCTTACCGACGGCATCGACGATGCCTGGCTCAGTCGCTACAGCCGCATTTTCAACAACAAGGGTGATTATGCCCTGGTGCCGGTCGAAAACGGCACCTGCGGCGGTTGCCACATGAAGGTGCCTCCGCAACTGGTGCAGGATGCGAAGCGTGGCGATGCGATGGTCAGTTGTTCGTATTGCGGACGGCTCTTGTACTGGCAGACCTGATCCGGTAGGTTGATGGTTGAAGTTCATGGGGATCCGATCGCTCCCGGTTTCGACCGGGGGAGGAAAGTCCGGACTCCACAGGGCAGGTCGTTTCA
>CALBHI010000391.1 GCA_937894535.1 uncultured Verrucomicrobiota bacterium | reverse complement strand
ATCTCCGTCGCTCCAGCCATGATGACGCCCTCGCGCAGCACGTCGACCCCGTCGCCGCCGTGCAGATCAAGGACGCGACCGTCATCCCGGAAAACCGCCGCCTCTACGTCGCCTACCTCGGCCGCGAAGCCGGCGTGCCCACCACCGCCTCCGGTGTGGCCACCGCGCTGGTCGAAGGCGACAACGATTCCGCCGTCATCAGCCTCACCTTCGCCAACCTGTCGTCCGTGCAGAACAACGCCTACATCCGCCTCGGCACCGGCCTCGATGTGCAGTTCATCCCGCTCGGCCAGGTGTCGGGCTTCACCTGGTTCATCCGTGCGAAACAGTATCTGCTCACCGACCAGGCCATGCTCGATGCCCTCGCCGCCGGCGACCTGTTCGTCAGCATATCGAGCGCGAATTATCCCGGCGGCGAAATCCGCGGCACCTTCCAACTCGCCAACGGTTCCATCGCCGATCCGCCCGCGCCACCCGCGCCGCCGGTGTACGGCGACGCCGCCTTCCCGAACCTCGCCGCGGGCGGCGTGACCAACAACACGGCCCTCGACCGCGACATCGCCCGTTTCCTGATGCAGGCCTCGTTCGGCCCGACCACCGAAAGCATGCAGGAGGTACGCGATCTCATCGCCGCGCGCACCAACGACATGCTCGCCGGCTATTCGGCCTGGATCGACCGCCAGATGAACCTCGCCCAAACCCCCTCGCCCTCGCTGCGCAAACTCGTGCAGGCCGCCGACACCGAGGAATACATCATCCGCAACAACAAACCCCTGACCTACAACAACGACCCGCAATTTGGCGGCAACTCGTTCCAATTCTCCACCTCGACCCGCCTGTGGAACGCCGACTCGATCCACCAGAACAACTACCCCTTCTCCAGCAACCTGCGCCGCGAATGGTGGACCCTCGTGCTGAACAGCCGCGACCAGCTCCGCCAGCGCCTGGCCATGGCCCTGCACGAGATCGTGGTGATCTCGACCGACAACTCGACCGTCGACGACTACCACTACGGCACCGCGGGCTATTGGGACATGCTCGCCACCAACGCCTTCGGCCCCTACCGCACCATCCTCGAAAAAGTCACCTACAACCCGCTGATGGGCGTCTACCTGAGCCACCTGAAAAACCAGAAGCGGACCGGAACAATCAGCCCCGACGAAAACTTCGCCCGCGAAATCATTCAACTCTTCTCCATCGGCCTGATCCAGCGCCACCTCGACGGCAGCCTGAAACTCGATCCCCTCACCGCCCTGCCCGTCGCCACCTACGACCAGAACGACGTCACCGAAATGGCCCGCGTCATGACCGGCCTGAGCTTCGGCTATGTGAACACCCCGGTGACCAACGCCCCGACGTATCCGACCCCGAGCACCCAACGCATCGGCCCGGAGATCACCAACAACAGCTTTTTCGCGAGCAACGGCCACCGCATCTGGCAGGCCCCGTGGACCAGCGACATGGCGATGTTCGCCGCCTACCATGACTTCAACGAGTACACCGCCTACACCGGCCTCGCCCTGCCCACCGGCGTGGTGTCCGCCTCGAAAATCCTGTTCCGCGGCAAACCCGGCGAAACCATCATCCCGCTGCGCGCGACCAACAACCCCAACGGCCGCCTCGACATCTCCGATGCGCTCAACGCCCTTGCCAACCACCCGAACACCCCGGTGTTCATATCCCGCCTGCTCATCCAGCGCTTCACCTCCGCCAACCCCAGCGCTGGCTACCTGTACCGCGTCGCCACCGCCTACCAGCAGTCCGGGGGGAACCTCGGCGCGACGATCAAGGCCATCCTGCTCGACCATGAGGCGCGCAGCCTCGACCGGGCCGACACCATCGCCACCACCGGCAAACCGAAAGAGCCTCTGCTGCATTTCATCGCCATGGTGCGCGGGCTCAAAGCCATCACCGGCACGCCGCTGTCCGCCCTCGCAACCATGCCGGTCACCTTCACCGCGGAGGAGTCGCCCCAGACCACCGCCTATGATCCGGCGGAATACGCCAAGTTCCCGACCAACAGCTGGCGCTTCCGCTGGTTCGACACCACGACGGGCCTGACCCAGACCCCACAATCTGCCCCGTCCGTATTCAACTGGTTCCTCCCCGACTTCATCGTGCCCGGCTCGCTCGCCGAGGCCGGCCTGGTCGCCCCCGAACTGCAGGTCGCCACCGAAGGCAACGTGGTGAACATCATCAATTCCCACTACAACTTCCTGTTCACCTCGATCCCGCCCGGCACCACCAACGAACCGGGCCTGAGCCTCGGCGACCTCCCTTGCCTCGCGCAGTACCAGACCGCCGGCGGATCCCAGTTGTCCGTGCCGCAGTACGCCGTCGATGCCGGTTATTTCAGCGGCACCACCTTCGACGCCTCGCCCGGCGGTACCGAAGTCCCGAACACCATCGACAGCGAACGCGACAATGTCCGCCCCGATTTCACCGAGCTGACCACGCTTTACTCGAACGTGTACATGCGGACCATGACCGACCTCTACGCCCCGGGCGCGATCCCCGCCTCGCCCATCAACACCAACCGCTTCGCCGCCCACACCGCGGCCGCCGTGGCCGTGCTCGACCAGTGCGATCTGCTGTTCGCCGCCGGCACGCTGAAGGCGAAGTTCGGCGAGGTGCCCGCCACCACCCCGAATCCGCGCCAGGCCATCATCAATGCCCTGCGCAGCGGCCGCATCGGCAGCACCACCTCCTTGCCGAACGATGCCAATCAAGGATTTCTCCGCAACGCCCAGACCCGCGTGAAAAACATCGCCTACCTCGTCATCACCTCGCCCCACGCCATCATCCTGCGATAACCGGGACCCCACCGCATGCACCTCAAGATCAATACCAAGTCCACCCCAAGCAACATCTCGCGCCGCCAGTTCATGATCCGCGGCGGCTGCGGCCTGATGAGCCTGACCAGCCTGGTGAACATCCTCGCCCAGCTGAAGCTGATGCAAGGCGTGGTGAATGCCCAAGGCGCGCCGACCGACGACTACCGCGCGCTGGTCTGCGTGTTCCTCGCCGGCGGCAACGACTCGAACAACCTGCTGATCCCTTTCTCCGGCACCGCCAACACCCACTACACCACCAACCGCGGCGCCCTCGCCATCCCGGTCTCCGGCGCGAATCCGCTGACCAACCTCGCCAACACCCAGCTCACCACCAACCCCGCCCACATCGCCGCCGCCGATCCGCTCGGCGGTTACCTCGGCACCTTCGCCGTGCATCCGCTGTGCGGGGCGATCCGCGACATGTTTAATGCCGGCGAACTCGGCTTCGTTGCCAACGTCGGCACCCTGACCCAACCCGGCCTCACCCGCGCCACCTACTCCACCGGCTCCAGGCCGCCCCAGTTGTTTTCGCACTCCGACCAGGTGACCCAGTGGCAGAGCAGCGTGCCCGACCAGCCCTTCACCAGCGGCTGGGGCGGACGCATCGCCGACCTGATCAACCCCACCGCGAACACCGGCAGCGCGGCCTCGATGTCGATCTCCATCGCCGGCGTGAACAGCTTCCAGGTCAGTCCCACCGGGGCGGTGAATCCCTACGTTATGAAGAGCAACGGCCTGGTGAGCCTGAGCGGTTATGGCACCAACTATTCGGACGCCCTGT
This sequence comes from uncultured Verrucomicrobiota bacterium, assembly GCA_937894535.1. Classification (GTDB taxonomy): domain Bacteria; phylum Verrucomicrobiota; class Kiritimatiellia; order CAIVKH01; family CAIVKH01; genus CALMUP01. The sequence goes on along the minus strand of CALBHI010000391.1, from coordinate 1,376 downwards.
TCGACTCGACGGTGAATTTCCAGGATTCGAACTACAAGGCCACCGAACGCGGCCAGCGCCTGCGCGCCTTCGAACACATCCTGCAACTGAGCGACATCAACCTGATGGAGAACGCCTACAAGGGCATCGTGACCAGCGCGCGCCTGACCGAGTCGGTGGTCGGCCAGGCCCTGCTCGCCACCGCCGCCGGCAACGGCACCACCCTCGACACCCACTTCAACAACGCCTTCGCCAACGCCGAGGCGGGCATCACCGCGAACAACGACTTCACCAACCAGATGAAGATGGTGGCACGGCTGATCGCCGGACGTTCCTCGCTCGGCAACCAGCGCCAGATCTTTTTTGTGCAGCTCGGCGGCTTCGATACCCACACCACCCAGATCCCCACCACCGGCAACGTCTATGCCGGCGGCCACACCGGCCTGATGAACGTGCTCAGCCGCACGCTGAAGGCTTTCCGCGACTCGCTGCAGGCCCTCGGCGCGTGGAACAACGTGGTCACCTTCTCGGCGTCCGACTTCACCCGCACCTTCACCGCGAACAAACTCGACGCCAGCGCGGGCAGCGACCACGCTTGGGGCGGCCACACCTTTGTCATGGGCGGCCCGGTGGCCGGCGGCCGCATCTACGGGAAATTCCCGGTGCTGCTGCTCGGCAATGCCGCCGGCAGCATCGACGCCACCGGCTCCAGCGGACGCTGGATCCCCAGCACGTCGGTCGACCAGTACGCCGCCGTGCTCGCCCATTGGCTCGGCATCAGCGCCACCGACCTGCCCGAAATCTTCCCGAACCTCACCCGCTTCACCTCCGCGCCCTTCACCGACATCCTGCTGCCGAACCAGTCCCCCAACCTCGGCTTCATCAACACGCTGTAAACCGGCATGAGCACTCGTTGGAGATACCGGGTTGGAATCTTCGCCGCAGCCACGGTATTGATCCTGTGGACCGTCCGGCGGCATGAACCGCCCCCCCCTGCACCGCCACCGATCATCATCACCGCACCGATACCCGGCATCTCACCGATCGCCACACCGACGGTACCCGATGAGTCCCCGACGGCATCGCCCGAAACCGTCGTGGCGGACTTCGCCACCGAGCTGGAACGGACCTTGATCGAGGCCGAGAATCCGGAGGCGCACCTTCAGGCGGTCGATCAGGTCCTGTTCTTCTACCGCCGCGCCTTCCGGGAAAATCCGGTCGGCCAGAACGAGGACATCACCGCCGCCCTGCTCGGGGCTAACCCGCAACGCCTCGCCTTCCTCCCGCCCGGCAGTCCGGTGATCCGGGACGGCCAGTTCATCGACCCCTGGGGCACCCCCTACTGGTTCCATCCGGTCAGCGGCCAGGAAATGGAAATCCGAAGCGCCGGCCCCGAC
>CALBHI010000390.1 GCA_937894535.1 uncultured Verrucomicrobiota bacterium | reverse complement strand
TGAGCCTCCCCCGAAAAAGTAGACATGTTCGCCGCTTAATTGGTAGTGGGATTATTATGAGCGAACAACCAATCAGGACGAAGCCGCGTCGTACGTATGACGCGGCGTTCAAGCAGGATGCGGTCAACCGCGTTATCCGTACCGGCAAGAGTTGTGCGGAAGTTGCCCGCGAGCTGGGCGTCCGGGATACGATTGTGGCCCGGTGGCGTCAGGAACATTTGGCGCGGGCTGATCAGACCGCCCTCGACGACGGCGGATCGATGAAGCCAAGCGAGCTGGTCGCGGCACTTGCTGCGGCTCGCCGGGAGGCCGAAGACCTCAGGGAGCAGCGCGACATTTTAAAAAAAGCCTTGCGCATATTCAGCCTACAGTCGCCCAACGGAGGTCCGCGATGAGCCATCTGGCGCATGACCATTCGCTGGCCATCCTGGCCGAGGTGCTGGATGTTTCGCGTGCGGGTTACTACCGCGAGGACGCTCCACCCGGCAAGCGGGCCCAGGAGGATGCGGTCATCACCGAGTCGATTCGTCGGGTCTACAACCATCATCGGGGTCGTTACGGTAGTCCACGCATCTGGATAGATTTGCGTCAGCAGGGTATGACATGCGGAGAGAACCGCGTGGCTCGCTTAATGCGTCAGGCGGGCTTGCAGGCCATCACGTCCCACCGCAGGAGGCCGCGCACCACCGACAGCTCGCATAGCGGTCCGATTGCGCCGAATCTGCTTAAAAACATGGTGGTCACCCGCGCCAATCAGGCATGGGTCATGGATATCACGTACATCGCATGCGGCCAAGGCTGGGTGTATCTGGCCGCAGTGCTGGACTTGCATCTGCACAAGGTCGTCGGCTGGCAACTGGCCGCTCACCTGAATACATCCTTGGTCACCGAAGCCCTGACGATGGCCGCGCAACGACAGAACTACCCTTCCGGCGTGGTCGTTCACTCGGATCGCGGATGTCAGTATGCCAGCCGTGACTTCATCCAGTTGACCGAAGCGCTGGGATATACCCGCAGCATGAGCGCCCGGGGCAATTGCTACGACAACGCCACCATGGAAAGCTTCTTCGGCGTGATCAAGCGGGAGGAACTCGACCGATGGGACATGCCGGATCTGACTGCGGTCCGCCATCACGTGTTCGACTACATCGAGACCTATTACAACCGCATCCGCATCCATACGGCCCTGGGTATGTCTCCCGCGCACTTCGAACGGCAGGCCCTTGCCCCGACGCCTTCGGCGGAGTTTTCGAAGGCATCGAATGCTCCCCAGGTCGGACACGAAAAGGCCGGAGAGACAGCTCCCCGGCCTCGACCTGTGGTCGCATTATCCGAGTATCCCTCGGCCGGTTGCTCTCCAGCAGAGCCGACCTGCGTTTCCCCGGACGCCCCATCCATCAAACAAACCAACATCGAAAACAACAACAAAAAGGAGTACACACATACCCGTTAGAGTCGAACCTGTCCGCAAATCGGGGGAACCTCAGGTGGGCGAGTAAGTGTGGGCGAGTAGGTGTGTAGGCGTAGCAACGGGAACTACAGAAGGACGCTCCTCGCTCCCCGCTCGTCCGGCCAAAGGCGAGGCAGGCATGGAGCGGTACTACGCTACGAACGACACGCCTCATGGCGGCGAAGCCGGACCGGAAGACCCATGTCCGACTGGCATTCAGGCATGTATGTTCTCTTCGAGTCGTTCCGCAATCCACACCTTGATGACCGACTGTCTGGGAACGCCCAATCGCGCAGCTTCTTTATCCAGTGATTCAATCATCCAGACCGGGAAGTCCACGTTGACGCGTTTCTGTGCCCGACCGGGCCGGGTAGCCTTGGAGAAGTCGAGGTGTTTGGATACGTCGTCTCCTTTGTCGAATTTCTTGTCGAATTGCTCAGTTTTCATATGCCTCCACCTCGCTCTTTCGTGATCGGCGAACCGAAACGATGCGAATCGTATCGCCTCGCATGGTGCATATCGCCGACCAATGCTTATCCTTGATGCGCCCAATGAGCATGAATCTTGGTTCACCCTGGGTCCGAGCTGGTATGTGAAGCCGGTCCGGATCCTCCCAAAGCACCTGCGCTGCGTCGAAGTCGATGCCATGCTTGACCGCGTTTCGCCCGCTTTTTACCGAGTCGAACTCGAATTCCATGGGTATAATTCATATACCGTAAAGGTGCTGATTGTCAACCGGTCTGGGTGCCCAAAAGGCCGTGAACCATGCTGCGTCCTGACGGGCGCACGTCGAACGGCGACGTGTGCTGTAGGCGGGATCGCTGATCCCGCGGGTCCTGAACAGGATCCGGCTCCGATGCACCGCGATCAGCGATCGCGGCTACAGGCGCGTAAGGATTTCGCGTAGGTGTGTTCGAGTAAGGGTGTACGAGTACGTGTATACGAGTACGTGTCTGTCCCCACCATTTCCGATCTGCGTCCTCAGCGCCCTCAGCGGTTATCCGATAGGTGTGTACGAGTAAGGGTGTACGAGTACGTGTGTTCTCGTTCCTGAACACTCCGTCCCCACCAACCATTAACCATCAACCATCCCGCCGCAGGCGGATCCGCCTGCGGCGGGCAAGCCCCCTTCGCAAGCGCCATCTTCCCAGCCGGGGGCTTGTTGTGGTAGGGTGGGCGGCGATAAGGAATACCCTATGACCATTCACCGCAGCCGTGCGACGGCGTTGTTGGACGCTTGTCGCGGGAAAAAGATTCTCGTCGTTGGCGACCTGATGCTCGACCGCTACATCATCGGGTCCGTGAGCCGCATCTCCCCCGAAGCCCCCGTGCCGGTGGTTCATGTCCATTCGGAAAAAGCCGTGCCCGGCGGTGCCTCGAATGTCGCCCTGAACATCGGTTCGCTCGGCGGCGCCGGCGGCGTGGCCGGGGTGATCGGTGACGACGCCGACGGCCGCGAGTTGTCCGGCTTGCTCGCCGCCCGCGGCATCAGCACCAACGCCGCCCAGCGCGACACCACCGTCCGCACCACCGTGAAAACCCGCGTCATCGCCGAACGCCAGCAGGTCGTTCGCATCGATTGGGAAGACGCCTTCCACTACACCCCCGACCTGCTCGCCGCGTTCCGCGCCCGCCTCGAAGCCGAAATCGCCCAGGCCGACGGCGTGATCCTCGAGGACTACGGCAAAGGCGTGATCGTGCAGGAGGTCGTGGACACCGTACTCGCCGCCGCCGCGAAGCGCGGCATCCCGGTCGGCCTGGACCCGAAGGAGAACCACATCCTCGACGTGGCCGGCATCACCCTCGCCACCCCGAACCGCAAGGAAGCGTTCAACGGCGCCGGCGTCGCTGAAACCCGGCCGACCGCCGATCCGTTGACCGATCCGGCCCTGCGCCGCGTCGGCGACATCCTCGTGGAGAAATGGCGGCCCGAGCTGCTGATGATCACCCTCGGCGCGCAGGGCATGCTGCTGCTCGAGCGCGGCAAACCGCCGGCCCACGTCCCCACCCGCGCCCGCGAGGTGTTCGACGTCAGCGGAGCAGGGGACACCGTCATCGCCACCTGCGTACTCGCCCGCGCCGCCGGGGCGTCGTTTGTCGAGGCCGCCGAAATCGCCAACTACGCCGCCGGCGTGGTGGTCGGCAAACTCGGCACCGCGACCTGCAC
>CALBHI010000389.1 GCA_937894535.1 uncultured Verrucomicrobiota bacterium | reverse complement strand
GTATACGGTCGATCAATACCCGCGCCTGATCCGGCGCATCCGCGACCTCGTCCCGGAGGTCGCCATCCACACCGACATCATCGTCGGATTCCCCGGCGAGACCCACGAGGAGTTCATGGATACCTACCGGCTGCTCGAGGAACTTGAACTCGACAAGGCACACCTCTCGAAGTATTCGGTGCGGCCCAAGACCATCGCCGCCCGGCAGATGCCCGACGATGTCAGCCACCAGGAGAAGCGCGACCGCTGGGCGATGCTGGAGGAACTGCAACGCACCATCCTCGAACGCAAGAACGCCGCCTTGCGCGGCCAGACCGTGGAAGTGCTCGTGGAGAAACGCGAAGGCCCGCGCCTCTATGGCCGCACCCCGCAAGGCAAGGCGGTTTACTTCGACGACGACCGCGACCTGCGCGGCCAACTCGTGCCGGTGCGCGTCGATTGGACCGGCCCTTTTTCGCTGATCGGTCGCCCGGCCGACACCATCCGCGATGTCAAGAAACTGGAGATCCTCGTAGTATGATCGACGACCAACCCGACGCCACCCCCACCACCCCGAAACGTCCACCCGACGGCTCCTGGTCCCCGGTCATCCTCTCCGTGGTCGTCTACCCCGGCATCGGGCAGTGGATGCAGAAGCGGTATGTCTCCGCCTCGGTGTACGGAATCATCTTCGGACTGATGGCGGTCCTGTTTTCCATCGTCCTCTACCAGTACCTGCGCGATGCCGTGGCTATCCTGCACGCTGCTTTGGATGGGAGGTCCGACGGACCAACCGCCCTGCCACCGCTGAAGATCATCCTCCAGCCCTTCGCCATCGTGCTGTTCATCTACCTCGCGAATGTCGTTGATGTCCTGCGCGGCCGCCTGCAGGTGCGGGCCGTTCTCGATCAGAAGTAGAGGTTGAAGGCGAGGTTGGCCTCGTTGACATCGTAGTCATCGTTGCGCGTGTACTGGTAGTAGACCCGCACACTGCGTTCCTGGCTCACCTTGAGATCGATGCCGGTTTGCGCCTCAACCCGCCACCAGTCCGCATCACGCTCGTAGATCCAGGCACTGCGCGCACGGCTGAGCACCTTGATCCGCTCAGCCGGGGTATATAGCCAGCCAAGGGCAAAACCCGGACCGGCGGCGACAAACGAACGGTACCGGTCGGCCGCGTGGATTTCCGCTTCAACCATGGTGAAGGCCAGATGCCGCGCATTCGGCTCCCAGGCTGCGCCGCTTCCGGTCTGGACGATGAAGACCATGCCGTCCTGGTCGTCACGCCGGTCCATCTGGGTAAATCCGATGCGCGCCCGCCAGGAGGAGGGCTGGAACAAATCGTCGCGCGGGGCGATGGATTCCACATTCACCACATCGACAAAACGCAGGGAGAACCGGTCTTCGTCGGGAAACCACCGCGCTTCCGAGTTAAGAAAGAAGATCTGGGCACCACGGGTAAACCCGGCATCGTTGTCGAGCAGTCCGTGGTATGCCACACGACCGGATAACGTCAATGCGCCCTCGCCGTTCTCGATGGCCACGCCCGGTGCCATCATCGCCGCGGCATGGCCGTCTTCAGGCCGCGATGGCCTTAGCAACGCGAACTCCTCGTCCTGCCGCGGTCCCAGTTTGCTGCGCGCCCGGAGAATACCGAGAAAACGTTTGGTGTACGCTTCGTGTGCGAGTTTCTTCTCGGTGAACAGGTACTGGGCGTAATCGGCGCTCAGGTCGAGCGCGATGCGCCGCTCCGCCTCCGGCACGGCGGTATCTTCCGCCAACTCCTCGGGCGCGGCGGACCCGCGTGCGGTAGCCAAGGCACGTCGGCGCACGTCGCGGGGAAGATGGTCGGCCAGTTGCTTCATCCGGGTGGACTTCGAGGGACGAAACGCCGTGTCGCGCACGATGCCTTTACCCGCAATCCGCTTGACCGTATCAATTGGGATAACAAACCAGGTCGGATCGTCGGAGAGGTTCAACGAGGGCCGTCCCGCGTCGAGCAATTGGTACAGTTTATAGGCGCAATTTTCGTCGAAGAAGTAATACCAGCTCCAGATGTTCTGCAGTTCCCAGGTGTGACGGAACATCCGGTCCACTTCCTCCTGCGTGAAATCGAGTTCATATTCCCAGATATCACGGCGGTGGATGTCGTTGTATTGCTCCACCTTGTCCGAGTAACTCTCGACCGTGTAACGGCCGGGATAGAGTCCGAAGATGCCGCCGAAGGCAAAGACCGGACCGAAACCCGTCGTAACCGTGGCCGCATAGCCGACCCCCTTGGCCAGCAGCCGGTTCTTGTCCTTGGAGTCAAACACCAGCAGGGTGTGCCCGAACATCGAGGCCGGGCTGTTCATGTACGCGGCGGGAAAGATCAGCGCGACCGAACGCGGTTGCAGGTGTTGGTACACCTGGTCATAGATCTCGCAGGTCGGCACGGGCATCCGTGCCGCATCGAAACCGAGTTGTTCACGCAGCCAGGCTAACCGCGCGGGAAAACGGCAGACCGGATGGCGGATGGCGGGATCATCGGATGCCGGCGCAAAGAAGGCGCGCAAGGTCGCGATCAACTCACGCCGGGGATCGTGCTTGCCTTGTGGATCGAAAAAGAAGGCCGGATCATCGATCATACTCGCATAGCCGCCGGTCATGCGGGCGCGGTAATGACCGAGCAACAGCCAGTAGGGATCCTCGTGCAGGTTGCGCGCCAAGGCCTGTTCAATCAGGTCATCGACCGGATCAGCGAGGACACGCGGACCGGGGAAAACGCACAGGAGGGCGAGCAGGAAGGCGATAAAAAAGGATACCGGCCGCCTGCGCAGCCGGTATCCATGTTCAAACAACGGCACGTATCAATCAGCCGTTGACGACCTTCTCCAGGTTCAGGGCGACGTCATCACTGGTCAAGTCGTGCGCCGTGAAGATGCTGTCGAAGTTCTTCTGGAGTTTGGTGTAGAGGACGGGGCGGTCCTTCGCGGGAATGTCCATCAGGTCGGCCAGCGAGTTCAGCGACTCACCCTGACCGATGGCGATGTCCATGGCCAACTGGTCCATGTTACCGCCGATGAATTCCTTCACGCGTTCATTGACGGCCACGGCCGGGGCGGGATTGCAATCCAGCGTGCCCGATGAGATACCAAAGGTCTGGTTGCCGCAAATGCCGTTCAGGAACGTCGCAGCCAACTGCGAAATAACCGTCGGTTCCTTGTCGCCCAGCGCCATCGTTCCGAACCCGCACCCGCAGTTATCGCGAATCGTCGCGGAATAACCAGCCGATGCGATCATTGCCGTCGTGAGCATGACTATGAACTTCTTCACACGTACCTCCAGGACTGAAGACCGAACCCGGATGTTGTGCATCCGTATGAAGTCCGGCCTGACGTGGTCACATCATATCGTCGTGCACAATTCCGGCAAGTTAAGATTTGCCTCCGGAATCTTTTGCCATCGGAGCGGAGGTTCGCTTAAGGTGACGCAGTTCGATCATGAAAACGTTTTTACCCAGATGCTGGTCGTTGCTGAAACGTGCGACCATCCCACTCCTGCTGATCGCTTTCCTGCCCGGTTGCGTGAACCGCCTGTTCTATCACCCGAACAGCATCGAATACCGCGCACCCGAGGCGTTTGGCGCGCCTGTGCGTGACGTGTTCTTCGAGAGCGCCGACGGCACGAAACTGCATGGCTGGTTCGCCTCGGCCACAACATCGAACGTACTGGGCACCGTCGTCCATTTCCACGGCAATGCCCAGAACCTGACCGCCCACAGCACCTTTGTGGAATGGCTCCCGACGAATGGTTTCCATGTCTTCATGTTCGATTACCGAGGCTATGGAAAGTCGGAAGGAAGCCCCTCGCGCCGCGGCCTGTTCGAGGACGGCGTGGCCGCCCTGCGTTTCGTGCGCACCCTTCCGGAGGTGGATACCAACCGCATCGTCATCCTCGGGCAGAGCCTCGGTGGCGCCACCGCACTCGCGGTAGCGGGTCGCCACCCGGAACTCGCCGGCCAGGCCATCGTGATCGACTCCGCCTTCTACTCCTACCGCCGCATCGTACGCGACAAGATCGCCTTGATTCCGATCCTGTCCCTGTTGCGTGTTCCGCTGTCGTGGGTGTTGATCACCGATGCCTACACGCCGTCGGCCACGCTCGGCGCGATTGCACCAACCCCCATCCTCTACATTCATGGCACGCGCGATCTGGTCATACCGTTCCACCACGCCGAATGGTTCCGCGACAACACCCCGGGTCCCCACGATCTGCTGGTCATCGAAAACGGACGCCACATCAGCGCCTTCCACACCCAGCGCGCCGAGGCGGTTCCGATCGTGCTGTCCTTCCTCACCAATGCCCTCAATGGCGTAACGGCCGTTCCGGTGCCGGAATGATGCCACGCCCCCTCGTCCTCGTGCTCACCTTGCTGGCGGCAACCGTAACGGCACCCGCCCAGGTGATGGAAACCTTCACCTATGGCTCGGACGCCGAAGCCGCCTCGGCCTGGCGCGCCATCGGCGAAGCCCCGGCGCCCACCGTGGCCCCCGGCGGCGGCGTGGTCTTCACCGTCCCATTCGCCGATGGCCGCGACCGTGCTTACTGGGATCACCAGGGCGCGTGGGATCTTTCCACCGCCAGCAGCTTCGCGCTGGACATCGAATGCCCTGATCCGCAGGCCATGCGCTCCCTGTCGGTCTATTTCCGCAGCGGCAACGGTTGGTACATCTGGAACCGGCCGCTTTCCTCGGCGGGACGGCAAACCATCCACCTCGTGCGAACCGATTTCAGCACCGAAGGCAACCCGTCCGGCTGGCACGCCATCGACCTGATTCGCCTGTCGCCCTGGCGTGGTGCCGCGATCACCACCACCTTGACCTTGCACCGTCTCGAAGCCCGGCGCGATGCCGTCTACCTGATCACCGCGACCGATGGACTAGCCGTTCCCGCCGAACGCAGCGTTTCCTCCCGCGCGACGGAACGGATCAGCCGCTGGCTGAAAGTTTCCGGCGTCCCCCACTCCACGATCCCCGATACCGACCTCGCCCGCGTTGCCGATGCCGCGTCGCTCCTCGTGTTACCCTATCAACCCCGCCTGCCCGAAGGAGCCATCGATACCCTGCGTACCTTTACCGAACGCGGCGGCAAGCTGATCGTGTTCTTCAGTCCCGATGAACAGCTCGCGGAATTGATGCACGTCTCCCTGGGCACCGTGACCAACACCCGCGACATCGGCCGATGGCGCGGCATGTCCTTCACCGAGCCACCACCGGGCGTTCCACCCCGGATCCACCAGCAATCATGGAGCATCGGGCCCGCCAGCCCGGCCTCGCCCGATTCCCGGACCATCGCGACCTGGATCAACGCCGCCGGGGATTCATCCGGCGAGGCCGCGGTGATCGCCTCCCCGCACGGCT
>CALBHI010000388.1 GCA_937894535.1 uncultured Verrucomicrobiota bacterium | reverse complement strand
TATCCTTAGGGTCGGACATCGGAAAGATATTTTCAGAAAGTAAGACGATCAAACATGTGGCTCGTGGGGACACTTCGTGCCCCACAGCCTGATCGTTCGTCGATCCGATGTTTCTTTTCGTAGGTGCCCGCCAGAGGCGAGGTCCACACCGATCCTGTGAGCACCCATCCTCGCTACTCGTTGTCCAGCACCGTACGCGCCGCCGTTGGTGCGAGCGCGGCGAGCACCTCGAGGCGTTCGCTCAACACGGCCTTGCGCGTGGCTAATGCTTCGTAGCGGGTGCGTTCCGCGTCGGTCTCCAGCACCCGCCGCGGCTCCAGGTTGAAATGCCGGCGCAGGCTGGCGAGGTCGCGCGGATCGATCGCTTCGGCGGGTGGTTGATCACCGCGCGGGGTGAGGGCGTACAGGGTTTCGCCCGCCAGCAGGAAGTAGCCTTCGGCATCCAGTCCGAATTCCGCCTGCAAACGCTCGTTCACGCGGTCGAGTTGCCGCGCTTGCCGTGCAATCAAGTCGGTGCGGGCCTGCGCTTCGTCGAAGGGCGGCGCGGCCACCCATGCCTGCGGGGTCCGCAACGGAAAGATGATGGGTACCTCGGTTGTCCCGCGCCGCAGCGGCGTGTAGGTGAACGGGGTGATCCACGGCGACGGCGCGAGCGAGCGGGTCTGCGCGGCAAGGTCGGTCGCGGGATCGATCAACCGGCGCGGGGTCCGCCCGTTGAGCACGCACCAGGCATCGGCATAGACCGAAGGCCGCGGCCGTCCGACTTTTTCGGCATCCGCGGCCAGCCAGTGCGCCCCCTGCAGGATCATGTCCGGCCGCGTGGCCATGCGCACCGCCTGCCAGCCGGTCATGAACTGCTCGGGCCGCACCATCCCGACCCGGCCTGAGGCCGGATCCACCACGCGGTAGGTCACCCAGCCCTGTTTGCTCCGCAGCTTCATGCGCCAGGCGAACCGATGGCCCTCCTCGGTCCAGGCCACGTCGCCGGGATAGGCCCAATGGCGCAGCGGCATCAGCAGTTGCACCCCGGCATAGATGGCCAGCACGGCGAGCAGGGCCGGACGCAGCACGAACCGGGAGGGCGCGGGTACAGGTGCCGGGCGGCTTTTTTGCCCGCGGGCGAACAGGCGTCCGATCTGGTCCGGCGGGAAGAACAGGAAGGTCGAGGCGAGCATCATCCAGGGGAAAATGCCGATATCGAAGAGGGTCGCGTTGGTCAGATGGAAGAACATCGTCATGACCACGGCCAGCCAACGGGTGCGCCGCCACAGCAGCAGCGGCACGACAAACAGGTCATAGAGCAGCCCGCCGTAGGCGAAGAAGTACGGGGCGATGTCGTGGGTCAGCCAGGGTCCGATCACCGGAAGATCGGCCCGTCCGTCCAGCCAGGACCGGATCGGTTCACCGCGCAGCCAGTCGGGATTGATCTTCGCGAGGCCGCCGTACACGTACACCACGGTGAGTTGGAACCGCAGGATCCACAACGTCCAGGCCGGTACGGTGGCCGAGGCGGGCGCCCGTCCGGCGTGGGCATCGAGCGAACACCGGGCATGGGCCGGGAGCAGGATCATCAGGAAGCCGAGCAGGCAGATCAGGTAGTTGTGGTTCAGGTACAGCGACTGGTCGATCAGGAAGATCCACGTGAATCCGATAAAGAACAGCGTCGCAGCGATCCGGTACCGCCAGCCGAGGGCGATCATCACCCCGGAAAGACCCACCGCGGCGAAGGGCAGGAACATCGCGTCGCCGGGCAGGGGCCGGACCCAGCCGAACCCGAAGTAGGTGAAGTGGCGCGCCGGTTCGATGAAGTGGTCGCGGATGAAGCCATGCTGGACATGCCACAGCATGTCGAGTGCGATCAGCAGGCCGAAGGCGATGCGGAACACGACGAGGAACGACGCATCGACCGGAGCCTCCAACCGGGCGATCAGCCGGTTCCATGCCGTTCCGGGGCGCACCGGATCAGGGCGCATTGATCCACCCGGAGTCGCCATCGGTGTAGTGCTCCTTCTTCCAGATGGGCAGGCGGGCCTTGATGTGGTCGATCACGTAACGGCAGGCCTCAAAGGCTTCGGCGCGGTGGCCGGTGGCCACGCCCAGCCAGATCGCGGTTTCGCCGGGCCGCACCAGGCCGAGGCGGTGGACACAGCGGATCCAGATCAGCGGGTAGTGGCGCGAGGCCTCCTGCACGATGCATTCGTACTCGGCATTGGCGAGGGCAGGGGTGGCTTCGTATTCGAGGTGGGTCACTTCGCGGCCCATGCTGTAGTTGCGGACGATGCCCTCGAACACGACCAGCGCGCCGGCGGTGTGCGCGTGGTGTTCCGCCCGCAAGGTCCGGTCATCGATCGGTTCGTTGGACAGGGTCAGCATGGGTCAGCCTCCGGAGGATGGCGGAAGGAACAGGATTCGGTCGCCGTGCGCGATGGCGGTGTCCCAGGCGGCGATCCGGTCGTTGAGGGCCGGGCGCAACGCCTCGCGCGACCAGGGCAGGTGGTAGCGGGCCGCCAGGTCGGCATAGAGTCCGGCGAGGTCCTCGGCCCCGGTGGAGAGGGCCTCGTGGGGTTTTCCCACCGTTTCGCGGATCATCGCGACGTATTCCACGTGTACGGTTTTCATGGCGAACCGATATCGGTCTTGCCGCCGGTTTTCCGGAGCACCCGCAGGCCGGTGATTTCCATGTCGGTGGACACTGCCTTGAGCATGTCGTAGATGGTGAGCGCGGCGATACTTGCTCCGGTCAGGGCCTCCATCTCGACCCCGGTCTTGTACAGGGCGCTGACCAGGCAACGGACCACGAACCGATTGCCCTTGCGGGTAATGGTCACGGTGCAGCGGTCGATGGGCAGCGGATGGCAAAACGGGATCAGTCGTGCGGTGTCCTTTACCGCCTGCGTACCGGCGATGATGGCGGTCTGGAAGACCGGGCCTTTCGGTCCCTGCACTTCGCCGTCGCGAAAGAGCCGGGCCACCGCCGCGGGCACCTGCACCACCGCCTCCGCCTCGGCGGTGCGGCGGGTCACCGCCTTGGCGCCGATGTCCACCATGGCTGGTTGGTTGTCCGCCCCGACATGGGTCAAGCGACGGGGTGGGATTGGTGACGGTTTGCGTGCTTGCATGGATCGGAGTATAGGAAATGCATGCGCGACGTCCAGCCCGTGCATGACCGGTCATGACCGCACATTCATCCAATCATAGAGTAGCTCCGCTTATCCGCCATCCCTTGCCGCTGCTCGGCGAGGCCACGGCCCGGGTCCTGATCCTCGGCTCGATGCCCGGCGCAGCCTCGCTCGCCGCACGTGCCTACTACGCCCATCCGCGCAACCAGTTCTGGTCGATCATGGCCGCGTTTACCGGCGTGCCCCCCGGTGCGTCCTACGCCGAACGCACTGCCGGTCTGCTCGCCTGCCGGATCGCCCTCTGGGATGTGGTCGCCGCCTGCCGGCGGCGCGGCAGCCTCGATGCCGCCATCGAGGACGATTCCGTGCGGCACCAGGATCTCGCTGGAGCGTTGCGAACGCTGCCGCACCTGCGCCTCATCGCGTTTAATGGCCGGGAAGCCGAACGGCAGTTCCGGCGCGCGGGCCACACCGCATCGCCCGGGTGGCCGACCGGCTTCGCCTTCGCCGTGCTCCCCTCCACTAGCCCGGCCATGGCCAGCCTCCCGCCCGCGCAGAAGCAACGGTGCTGGATCGACCAACTCGGGCCCTTTCTTGATTTCCACGAAAAACTGACCAAACCCTGATCCATTGCTTGCTTGTTGTCGTAACGCATTGAAAGTAAATCTATAGCGAATGGTGAGGCGGCTCGTTATGGGCCCGAAAAGGCCCGGGAGGGCGGGGTGTGTCGTTCTGTGCTCTTGCTTCCTTAAAACGTTTGATTACGCTCTCCGGCCAATTTGAGAGGCGTCCGCTAACCCGGATGAACAGAGTATGCCGAAATGGATGGAAGCGGTGTTGTTTGGTGCGCATCTGGTTCCGACCTTGGTGCTGTTGGCGTTTGCGTTGAAC
>CALBHI010000387.1 GCA_937894535.1 uncultured Verrucomicrobiota bacterium | reverse complement strand
CTTGAACACCAACCCGTCGACTTCGATGTTCCAGGCGTCGGGCAGGGCGGTCCGGTTGTGCCAGCGGTTCCCCTCCTCGCGATCGAACACCGCATCGGCTTTTTTCCAGAACGACTCCGGTTGCTGGGGCTGCCACACGGCCTGGGCACAGGGACGGTTGAGGACCACACGGCCAAAGCGTTCGAGCTTCCGGCCGGCCCCGCTGTCGAGCAATTCGTAATCGGATCGGGCGTGCATGGGCGGAGAGTATGGCGCAGGAGCCGCACCGAGACAATGCCCAACATGGCACGGCCGATGCGCGCGGATTGCCGGGACCGGCCGCCCGTGTTAGGTTCCGCGCATGGTCCGAGCCCTCATCCTGGTCTGCGTGTCGCTGGCGGCCTTCCGCGCCGCCGCGACGAACGGTGTGATCTCGCTGGAAACGGCGATCAACACCGCGCTTTCGGGCAACCGTGAACTGGCCGCGCTGGAACTGGAACTCAATGGCCGCGTGCTCGCCGCCGAACAGGCACGCTACCAGTTCGCCTACAACCTGCGACCGATCGCCGCCGCCTCGGCACGCTCGGATGCGGAGTTCCTGCAGGCCGGCCTGGCCGCCTCGCGCCAGCTTCCGGTCGGCACGGAGATCGAAGCCGGGGTGCGGATGGACAGCATCTCGTCCGACGGCGCGGCGCGCGAGCGTTTGGGCGCGGTCTTCGCCGAGATGGTACAACCGCTATTCCGCGACCTCGGCACCCTGGTGAACCGCGAGGGCATCGTCGCTGCCGACCAGCGGATCCTCGCCGCGCGGCGTGTGCTCGAACTGCGCAAGACCGACCTCGTGGTACAACTCGTCGAAACCAGCCAGGACTTGCTGCGGTTGGAACGGCTGATCGGCTTCGAGGCGCGCACCATCGAGCGCTACGAGAAACTCGCCCGCCTGACCCGCGCCCGCGAAAAACAGGGCCGGGCAACCCGGGTGGAACGGTTGCGGGTGGAGTTCCTGCAAGGCCAGGCCGAGGCACGACGGGCCAGTGCGATCGAACAACGCATCTCGCGTCAGGCCGATTTTGCGGAATTGCTTGGATTGCTTCCGGAGACGCCGTTGACGCCGGAGGACACCCCGGACATGCGGCTGGCCGTGCCGGAACGCGACGAGGCCGTCACCCTCGCCCTCGCCAACCGCCTCGATGTCGCGCAGGCCCTCCAGGATATCGCCGACGCGCGCCGCGGCATGGCCATCGCCACGAAACGCCTGCAACCCGGGATCTCGGTGATCGGCCGCTACGAGCGGTTCGGCCGCGGCACGTCGAGCGACGAGGCGTGGGCGCTCGACGAGGATGGTTGGGCCATCGGCCTGTCCACCGACTCGGACCTGCTGCTGCGCGACGAACGGCTCGGCGTACGCCAGGCCGCGCTGAACGAACAATCCGCCACACTCCGTCTCGAGGAAGTCGAGGCGCTCGTCCGCCGCCAGGTCGAACAGGCGCTGAGCGCCCTGCGCCGCGCCGAGGAGGAGCGACGCATCGCCGAGGGCAACCTCGACCTCGCAACCCAACGCGCCAACCTTGCCCAGCGGCTGTTCGAGAAAGGACGCATCGATCACACCGCGGCGACCGACGCGGAAACCGAACTGCTCGACGCGCAGACCAAACTGCTCGATGCCCGCGCCGAGGCGGTAGTTGCCGGATACCGATTCTTGCGTATGATGGGGTTGCTACTTGACGTCCCGGAGGAGCTCAAACCCCCGGCCGCGCGGGTGGCCGCACAACCATGAACCGACGCCGCCTCATCCTGTTCGCCGCCGGATCGCTGGGAGTCCTGCTGGTCCTGACCAGCGCCTTCCTGCGCCGGCCTGACGCGGACCTCGCCCTCGCCGAGGTCACACGCGGCCCCCTGCGCGTCTGGACGACCTACGACGGCACGATCCAGTCGCGCTCGGTGCGCGGGGTCTCGACCCAACTCGGCGGCGGTGCGACCCTGGTCGAACTGGTCCCCGAAGGCACGACGGTCTCGGCCGGCTTCCCGCTGGCCCGGCTCGACGCCTCGGCGCTGGAGCGCGACCTGGTCCGCCTCGAACGCGACCTGACCCTCGCCCGCGCCGAACACGCCAGCCTGGTCAGGGCCAAGCTGCCGCTGGAACGCCGCGAGTTGGAGATGCGCCTGCTCCAGGCGCGCGCCGACCTGCAGGAGTCCGAGGATGCCCTGGCCGACCTGAACGAACTGATCGCCGAAAACCTCCTTCCCGCGCAGGACGCCGTGCAGCAGGAAAAGAAAACCGCCCTGCTGCGCACCGCCGTGGAAAACCTCGAACAGCAACTCGCCCTCACCCTCGATCACCTGCACCCGGCGGCCATCGAACGCGCCGACGCCCAGCTCGCCTCGGCCGAGCGCGAGTATGAACTGGCCGCGCGGCAGCTCGCCGACAGCGTGGTCACCGCGCCGAGCGACGGCGTGGTCGTGTACCAGCCCGTCGCAGTCGGCTCGGAATTCCGCCCGGTGCGGGTCGGCGACACCGTCTTCCGCAACCAGGTCTTCATCACCCTGCCCGACATGAGCAACCTGGTGGTGCAGCTCGACGTCCCGGAACATGAACTCGGCCTGGCACCGGTCGGCCGCCTCGCCCTGGTCCAACCGTTCGCCTTTCCGGGCATGAACCTGCGCGGCGTGGTGGAGAGTGTCGGTTCGATGGCCCAGACCCGGCCGGACCGCCCCGGCCGCCAGAAGTTTTTCACCGTGGTGGTGCGGCTCGACGAAATCCGCCCCGAACTGAAGTCCGGCATGTCGGCCCGCGTGCAGGTGTTGTCGGTGGATGAACCCGACGCCCTGCTCGTGCCGCGCACCGCCGTGACCTGGGAGCACAACGAGGCGTACTGCCTGGTGTTGCGCGACAGCCAGCCGCACCGCGTCCGTGTGGTCACCGGCCCGGCCAGCGCAACCGCGGTCGCAATCCGCGACGGCCTCGACGCCGGCCAGCGTATCGTACTGCCATGACCCCCGCGCCCGCGACGCTGGAACTCCGTGGCGTTGAACGCCGGTTCGACACCCCCTCCGGCGTGGTGACCGCGCTGCGACCGACCGACCTCACGGTCCCGCCCGGCGAATTCGTCACCATCAGCGGCCCCTCCGGCTCCGGCAAGACCACCCTGCTCCACCTCGCCGCCCTGCTCGACCGTCCCACCGCCGGCCGCGTGTGCGTCGCCGGCACCGATACCGGCGCCCTCGACGAGGCCGGCCTCGATGCCCTGCGCCGCGACCGCATCGGCATGGTGTTCCAAGCCTTCCACCTCCTGCCGCGCCGCAGCGTGCGCGACAACATCCACTTCCGCTTCCGCTACCAGCAGGTCGATGCCGCGACCGAGGCCGCGCGCACCGAGGAGGCGATGGCCTGGGTCGGCATTACCCACCTCGCCGACCGCGAAGCGCGCGTACTTTCCGGCGGCGAGATGCAGCGGGTGGCCATCGCGCGCGCCGTCGCTGGCCGCCCTGACCTGTTGCTCGCCGACGAACCGACCGGCAACCTCGACCAAGCCAACACCCGCGCGGTCATGGACTGCTTCACGCGGCTGCACG
>CALBHI010000386.1 GCA_937894535.1 uncultured Verrucomicrobiota bacterium | reverse complement strand
TCGGTGAAACAATCGTGTCGGTCACCACCACGTTGGTCAGGGTCACGTCGCCGGTATTGCGCACGACGAAGCTGTACACCACCGGCTGGTTGTTCGTGCCGGTCACCGTTTCCACGCCCGGGATCGCACCGATGTCGCTCACCGTCTTGGCGATGGTGATCGCCGGGTTGATCCGGGTCACGCTGGCGGTATCGGAATTCGAGACCGGAGGGCCCAGCGGAGGATTGCCCTGGGCGGTGGCGGTATTGATCAACGAGCTGGAGATGACCCGCGACGCGGTTACCGTGCGTGCCTGGTTCACCGTAAGGGTGCCAATGTTGGTCGACAGGGACGGCGTGATGAGGTTGTCGGTCACCACCACGTTGGTCAGGGTCACGTCACCGGTATTGCGGACGACGAAACTGTAAACCACCGGTTGGTTGTTCGTGCCGGTCACCGATTCCACGCCGGGGACTGCGCCTACATCGCTCACCGTCTTGGCGATGGTGATGGCGGGGTTGATACGGAATACCGTGGCCGTATCGGTACTGGAAACCGGCGGCAGACCAGGCGGGTTACCGAAGGTTGATGCGGAATTGGTCAAGCTCCCGGAAATGGCCCGCGATGTCGTAACTGTCACCGCCTGGTTCGCGGTCAAGGTGCCGATGGTGTTCGAGAACGCAGGGGAGACCAGGGTATCGGTCACGAACACATTGGTGAGGGTTACATCGCCGGTATTGCGGATGACGAAGCTATAGAGGACGGATTGGCCATTGGTGCCGGTTACCGATTCCACGCCGGGTACGGCCCCGATATCACTGACCGTCTTCGCGATGGTGATCGCCGGATTGATGCGGATCACGGCGGCGTTATCGGTGTTGGTGTATGTGGAGCCAAGGTACTGGCCAGTGGCGCTGGCCGTATTGGTCAGCGAGGCGGAGATGGCGCGGTTGGCGCTGACCGTCACCGACTGGCCGGCGGCCAGCGTCCCGATCAGGTTCGTCAGTCCCGGCGTGATGAAGGTGTCGCGCAAGACCACATTGGTCAGTTGGACGATGCCGGTGTTGCTGACCACGAACCAATAGGTCACCGGGGTGTTGTTGGTACCGAAGACGGTTTCGCTGCCGGGGAAGGGTCCCGGCGAACCCGCGCTCACCGTTTTTTGCAGTGCGAGGCCAGCTGGCAGCACGACGGGATCGACTTCCGGATCGCAGATCGATGCACCGCCATCCGCGCTGACGCAGGCGGTGTTGGTGATATTGGCCACGCCAAACAGGTTACTGGAGGCACGCGCCTGGAAGGTGATGGTCATGGACTCGCCAGAGCGCAGGGTCTGACCGGAGTGAAGAACCGGCGGAGCGGTACCGGCAAACGTATTGGTCACCCGCACGGACGTACCCGTCGTGTATTGAATCTGTACCCAATCCACGCGGAAGAATTCATTGGAACCGGTGTAACCGCTGCCGATGCGGAACCGTACCCTCGTGTTCGTGGTCGCGAAGGCGGAAATGTCATGGAAATTGGTTCCCGACAGGGAACCTGAAATACCGGTGATATTGGCGAGGGTAAAATAGGATGCACCGTTGTTGGTCGACAAGTCCACAATGGCCGAGTCGACGATTTCCAGGTTGTTGCTGGCTTCGAAACGGTACGACAGGGTTGCCGAGACCGCACCGCCCAGGTTCGCCGAACGGAAAATACCCGGAGCATTGACGTTGTTGGTACTGAAAATCTGCAAGCGTCCGTTGTTGATGGATACACGACCGGTCGCGGCGGAGGTATCGCCATTGAATTCCGTCCAGTTGTTAATCCAGTTCGTCCGGGCGGTACCGGTGTTGATGGTGTAATTGGTCTGGGTGAAATCCTCGCGGATCGTGTTGGTTCCGAGCGACCCGGTTTCCACCGGGGCGGTAACGAAGACTGTGCCCGGTATGAACGTCACGGTGCTGGGAACCCGGTCCGTCACGGTAATATCCACCTGGGTGAAGATACTCGTGTTCACAACTGAGATCGTGTAGTTGATGATCTGGTTGTTCGTCACGGTCAGGGCATCGGAGGTTTTGTTGATGCTCAACACCACCGGACTGACGGGGATTGAGACTTCGGCGGCGACGACAATGGTTGATACGTCGTCGAACACGATGGCCCGGTTGGTGATCGCGGTGCGTGCACTCAGGTACGGGTTGGTAATGGCGACATCGAAACTGATGAAGCGGGCGGTTTCCCCTTGGAGCACGCCCAGGAAGTAGCCGGTTTCATCCAGCGGGAACGGGGTGACACCGGAATCGGAAATCACGTTGGTTCCATCCAACCGGGTAGAATTGGTTACATAAATGGCCTCGGCGGGGAGGATATCGCGCACCACCACGCCACCGGAGACCGAGGCATTCGGGTTGGTCACGATGATCGTATAGCGGAGCAATTCGCCGGGATTCAGCAACCCGTCGCTGTTCAGGTCACCGCCCGGAGCGAAGGAAACTTGTTTTTCCGCCTGGATGATCGGCAACGGGAGCACGGTGTAACCCACATCCAGTGCGGCACCGTCACCCGAGAACGAGCGGGTCGGATCCTGTCCCCACGCGGCCGTCAGCAACGCGCCGTCGCAGGTGAATACCGTCATGCCCGAGTTGTCGTTGTCAGGATCAAAAAGACGGACAGATTCGAGAATCTGGATCGGAACGGCCACATCGTAGGTGCCGCACTCATTCGTCAATGCCCCACCGTTGCCGTTGTAATCGACAAACAGCGTGGTGTTGCGATCCGCGGTAACCCAAACCGGATGCTTGTTCGTGGTGGCTGGGAAACCGGGGGTTACACCGGGAGCCCAACCGACCAGGAAGATCGGAGTGAGGAGGGAACGAGGAACCAGCGAATATCCCCAGTCATACAACTGGCCGGTGCTGTTTTGATCGACCATGCCGACCGCAAAAAAGGGAAGATTGTTGGGAGTCGAATACCGCTGGGCGGTATTGAGCTGCAGGTTTGTTTGAACCGCGTAAAAGTTGGCCGGAACCACCAGGGTCGATGTAAAGATTTCCTCTCCGCTGGCGGTTTCGACGGTCACCGTGATCGCGTTGTTGTTGGGGTTGAACAGGGCTACGTTGGCCAACCCATCGGATCGCGTCGAGGCCACCGGATTGTAATATTCGCTCGACCACAAACTGACCGGAGGGACGGTGTACCAGCGGACTTCGTAGGTTGATCCATCATCACCGGTCATCATGGTCAGTTGGATCGGAGCGCTGGAAGTAACCGAACCACCCACCCGCACGTTGTTGGTGAGGTTAAATACCTGGCCTTGCAGCAGGTTGGTGGTCAGGTCCGGTGTCCCATTGTTGTCAAAGTCGAAGACCACGGTGGTGTTCGTCTGCGCCATGACACTGGCCACGACCACGTCGAACGAACCGAATCCGCCGGTATTCAAGTTCGTTCCCACTGGGAAGCGGTACCGCGTTCCCCAGTCACCGGTATCAAACACATCGGTGGCATCGGCCATCAGACCGCCCGGACCGGAGTCAAACGCGGTGCGGGTCAAGGCAATGGGCCGGGTCACACCGATCTTGTCGCGGCCATCGATAAAAATATTGGCGGGATTGCGGGGGTTGGAGGGAATGTTCGTGATGGCCGCGATGAACTGGCCGCGGCGCAAGATATCGTTGGTCGCATTGCACGGCGTAACTCCCGGAGGACAGCCGTTGGTCGGATTCGCATCGCCCCACACCCGCGTCGAGGATTGGGTCGGGGTGTTTAGATTCAGCTCGAACCCATCCTCCCAATGGTCAACGTAAATGACGGTATTGCTGGCAAAAACGGAGATTCCGATAATCGTATTGTTCGTGCCGACAGTATCAGCCGCATTGATCCGGGTGAAGAAGTTGTAGATGCCGCCTTCATCCAGCGGGACATAATACGTTGAGATGATCTGGCCTTGCGCCAGCGTACCCCCCAACAAAAACGGTACCAACCAGGCAAATACGCGACCGGACAAGGTCGAACGTCGGTGAACTTGAGTATCATTGCTCATGGCGGTGGTCCCTCTACATGCATGCATAAAAAACTCCAAAACATGGCCAACAAAGACGGAACGAAACACCACGGCTACCGTGCTGCTGCGCTCCTCCCCTGATGAAATGACGTGACGGTATGTACCCCTGCTCTACCCCATAAAAAGGAAAAATCGATTTATCGCAACGGACAAGATACCTGAAATATAGTGGTAGCCTCAATGGTTTTTTTGAACATCCTGATTATTTTCAAAAATGAAATTTTAACCTGATCGAACCAGATCCCAGGCCCCCTTAGGTCGTGACCAAACGTTTTGCTAGCAAGAGGTTGCGTGAATGACTCCCAGTCAATCGCTTGACTGAACCATGCAGGTATCGCCACCCCGTCGAAGTTCCATGAATCCGACATCGCAGACCTATCCATTCCGGCTGCCAGTCGCCCTGTTCCATCACGGCAATCCGCCATCAACCCCGGCACGATCAGCGGCACGTGCTATCCGTGAACCCTTGGCGTGGACGGGGTAACGAATGAGCAAAATAATTGATAAACCGAATAATTGGTTCTGGACAACGCCACGCCACTCGCCCTACCCTTCGGAAAGTATTCTTGCCTTCAGGGGACTATCCATGAGCAAAAGCGACAAACGTCCTTACAAAAAGCCGAAGATCACCAAGGTTAAACTCGAGGACAAGCGGGTGGTCGCCATGGCGGTCTGCAAGGATTCGCTGGATAACAACGCCTGTGCCCAGGACGGCGTGACCCCGCTGTTCCAGATCAACCCCTCCTGACTTCCGTGCTCGTCCTCGCCGGCCGGGCTTTTCGCTTTCTTCCGACCGAACCGGGTGCGCCCTTCGTACTTCCCGACAGTTACGGGCTGTTCGAATCGGCATCCGATGCCCTCCCGTTCGGCTCGTACGAGGTCCTGGCACCCGATTCCCCTCGCCTGCCCGGACTGACGACCCCACCCTTCTGGGCGAACGAAGTATGGCGTATGGGCGAACGTGACAGCCGGGTGGTCGTCGAGATCTACCATGTGATGAAATCCCGGTGGACTCCGGTGGCGAACCTGGCCCCCGACTTTTCCGGCGGTGTGATTCAGCCTTTTGCCGGTCGCCGTGCCGCTCCATCCACCTATGCCCTGAATTATCCCTACGACCAAGCCATCCTGATCAACCGGCTCCTGCAGGCCGGGGTACTGATTGTGCATGGATCGGCGATTGTACTCGAAGGCCGCGGTTATGTATTTTTTGGTCCTTCGGGTGCCGGCAAGACCACCATCAGCCGCTGGTGGAAGGAAGCCGGGGCTCAACTCCTGAACGATGACCGGGTGGCAATCTTCCGCGACACAACCGGGGTCTGGCAGGTTGCCGGCACCCCGTGGCACGGCGAGGAACCGATCGTTTGTCCTGCATCCGCGCCCCTCCACGCGGTCGTCCGGTTGCGGCAGGCGAATGAAAACCTGATTCGTGCACTGGATCCGGTGACGGCTTTGGCCGAACTCACCGCCTGTTCCCTGGTGCCGTTTTTCTCACGGACCTCGATCGATCAAGCGATGGCGCTGCTCGAGTCGCTGGCCGACCATGTACCCCTGACGGACTTTCATTTCCGTCACGACCGGTCGGCACTGGACACATTCCGCACCTACGCGCTGGCCTGATTGGCCTCAACCGGCCGCCACAGCCAGGAAAGCATCCATCCGGTCACCACCGGCAGCAGACCGTAGCGTCGACGCAGGATGATTACCGCTCCATCCCGGTGGCGGACCGCCTCCACGATGCCTTGGATGGATGTCCCATCGATCACCCATCGATCCGGGAAAACACTGCCGTCGCCTTTGGTGATCCAACCTGGCTCACCGTTCTTCATCACGATCCGGCGCACGGCGCGATGAGCGACACGACGATCCCCGATTCCAGCCACCACAACATCACCCCACCGGATCGCATCCATACCTGCCGGTCGCACCAGCAGGGTTCCAACCGTGCGCCAGCGCCGGCCCATGCTGGCGCCCACGGCCGGCCACTCCACCCAATCTTCGTGTTCTGAGGAATTCATGGCGAGTCCGTTTCTTCAGGATACGGTATCACCTGGTAGATGAAAAATTCGCTGCGCACGTCCACCCAACGATCCGGCACCGCGCGCTCCGGTTGATCATAAATCCTTG
>CALBHI010000385.1 GCA_937894535.1 uncultured Verrucomicrobiota bacterium | reverse complement strand
GCCACCCGGTAGGTCAGGGTGCGGGTCTTGCCGGTGCCGGCGGCGGCAATGATCAGCACCGGGCCGTCCGGGGCTTGCACGGCGCGCAACTGTTCCTCGTTGAGTTCCTCGGCAAACGCAATCCCGGTCATCGGGTCTCCTCGGGGGTGGCGGGCACCCGCGCCAGCAGATCCTTGATGGAGGTGTCCGCCAGGGCGCCCTCCAGACCCTGGTCGAGGCAACGCATCGCCGCCTCCACCGCCGGGGCATCGGCACCGAAGCCGTACCGGTCGGGACCGACTCCGTCCAGCTGGACCAGGTCGACGATGTGTTTCAGGGAAATCTCCTCGATCGGCCGGCGCAAGACATAGCAGGGCTCCTCCCCCGCGACCTCGACGAGCAGGCCGCCGCGCACCAGCAGGCGGATCAACTCGTGGATCAACCGCACCGGAATCCGGTGCCGCTCGGCGAATTCCGAGGCGTTGAGCAGCGCTTCGCCGCGCTGGAACGACTGCCCGGCCTGCAGGGTGATCGCGAAGGCGAGCATGACCTTGGCCCGTTGGCTGGCATTGCCGGCGCTGCGCTCGAGGTCGTAGGTGGCATGGTTCTGCAACGCGAAACAGAACTCCGCGCCGAGCAGCACGATCACCCAGCTCACATACAGCCAGGCGAGGAAGATCGGCACCGAGGCGAAAAAGGTCCCGTAGATGGCGGTGCTGCTGGACACACCCACCTGTAGCTTCACATAGACATTCTGCCAGACCAGCCAGACCGCCGCGGTCAGCACCGCGCTGATCACGGCGGGGCGCACGCGGATTGCGGTGTTCGGGACCAACGCAAACAGCGCGAACATGGCCACGGTGGTGGAGAGGAACGGCAGCGTTTGAAGCATCAGTTTGTAGGCGAAGGCGGCTTCACCCAATCGGCTGATGACCGCATCGCTCGACAGCGATGCATTCAGGGCGAAACCAACGAGGATCAGCACCGGCACCAGCACGACGAGGCTGAAGTAGTTCACCACACGCCGCCAGTAGGCGCGCGAGGAGCGAACGCCCCAGATGTTGTTGAAGGTGGATTCGATGCTGCCGAGCAACTGGATCACCGCAAAGAAGAGCACCCCCAGCGCGGCCCAGCCGAGGGCCCAGAAGTTGGTGCGGTTGACGATGTCGAGCATCTGGTCGATGAACGACTGGAACTCCACGGGCATGTCGTCGAGGTTGGCCTGCAGGCGGGCGATGAACTCATCGCCGGCACCAAGGCCCTTGAGCAGCGACAGGGCGATGGCGAGCAGCGGAACAAGGGAGATCAGCGAGGTGAAGGTCAGCGCGGACGCCTGCACGGTGAGGTGGTCGTCGCGGAAGCCCTTTACGACCAACTGGCCCACCCGGAAGCTGCGGGTGACCAGCGCCTTGATGCCGGTCAGGCTGGACAATTCGGACACCCAGACATCGTGCCGCAGGAATTGGCGGATCGTATCCCACCGGCCGGTCATGGGGTGGCTCCACCGGCCCGCTCGTATTCAATCAGCATGGCCCAGGCGGCCAGGGTCTTGGCATCGCGGATTACACTGCCGCGGATGGCGGCCGCCCATTCGGCGCGGCTCCAGATCACCGTGGCGACCCGTTCATCGTGATCGAAGCGGGTGGCCTGGGGCACCGGGTCCAGATCGGCGAGGTAGATCTCCACCCGCTCATCCACATAGCCCGGCGATGCGTACAGGGTGCCGAGATGCACCAGCGAGCGTGCGGTATACCCGGTCTCCTCGGCCAGTTCGCGGTGCGCGGCATCCACCGGATCCTCGCCCGGATCGAGCAGTCCGGCAACCACCTCGGTCATGACCGCCTCGACGGCCTTGCGGTATTGTTGGACGAGCACGAACCGGTCGCCGTCCAGCCGGGCCACCACGCCGATCGCACCGGGATGCCGGATGATCTCACGGTAGCCTTTCCGTCCATCCTCGAGTTCGATATCGAGCTGTTCCAAGGTGAGAAACCGGCCCTTGAAGGCGATCTGGCTATGGATGGTTTTTTCCTGCATGGAATTCCCGGTGTGCGGATAGTAGCCATGCCCTGCGCGAACATTCAACATTTCAATCCGGCGGGGCATGGGCTAGGTTATCCGCATGTTACGGACCCGCGAAACCCAGGAAGAGTTGGAGCAGCAGAGCCTTGCGCCCTATGCGTGGTGCAGCGGGGCGTCGCGCGGACGTCCGACGCCCGAACCGCGGCATTTTCTGCGCACCGAATTCCAGCGCGACCGCGACCGCATCATCCACAGCCGGTGTTTCCGCCGCCTCGAATACAAGACGCAGGTTTTTGTGAACGGCACGGCCGACCACTACCGCACCCGGATGACCCACACCATCGAAGTCGCCGCGGTGAGCCGCACCCTTGCCCGTGCCCTGCGCGCGAACGAGGACCTGGCCGAGGCCATTGCCCTCGCCCACGACATCGGCCACAGCCCGTTCGGGCACATGGGCGAACGGGCGTTGGATGAACTGATGAAGGACGAAGGCGGCTTCGACCACAACATCCAGAGCCTGCGCTGGGTCGAGCGGTTGGAGCAGCGGTATCCGAGCTTCGATGGACTGAACCTGACGTGGGAACTGCGGTCGGGGTTGCGCAAGCATGTCTCGAAGATCCCCGGCGCGGAACTCGACGGGCACCCGATCGGACCCTTCCAGTTCATCGAGGCGCAGATTGCCGATGTGGGCGACGACCTGACCTACTACGCCCACGACATCGATGACGGGCTCGATGCCGGGCTGATCAACGCGGATCAACTGGACAAGCTCGAGGTGTGGCGCAAGGCCGGTGAACAGGCGGCGCGCGACTTCCCGGGACTTGGCGAGGCCCACCGCACCCCCATCACCGTGCGGTGCCTGCTCGACCTGCAGGTGCGCGACGTGATCCAGCACAGCGAAGGGCGGCTCGCTGCGCACCGTCCCGGTTCCCCGGCCGCGGTCATGGCCGCGCCGGAACGCATCGTCGCCTACAGTCCCGCCCTGTGGGACCTCCTGGTCCCGCTGCGGAAATTCCTGTTCCAGCATGTGTACTGGCATCCGGACGTCCACCACGCCAACGAGGAGGCGGTCGCCCTGATGCGCAAGCTGTTCCTGCACTACGTCAGCCACCCCGAGGTCATGGGCGGAAAGGCCCGGGCGCGCATACCCACCGACGGCGTGTGGCGCACCGCCTGCGACTATGTCTCCGGCATGACCGACCGGTACGCGCTGGAGGAAGTGGCGAAGTTTGGGTTGGGGAAGTAGTGTGTTCAGTGTTCAGTGTTCAGTGTTCAGTGTTCAGTGTTCAGTGAACTTGGAAGGGAACGATGGGCACGTGTTCAGCCAATGGTGCTTTCCGCTTGTTTTTTCTTTCCTGAACACCGAACACTGAAACCCGAAATGCAAACTGCGCTTATGTGACGAAGGTGTTCCTATGATTCGAGAAGCCATCGCAAAACTGGCCGAAG
>CALBHI010000384.1 GCA_937894535.1 uncultured Verrucomicrobiota bacterium | reverse complement strand
CATCTCGCAATCCATGGTTTGATAACCGTTCTCGCGCAAGTGGCGCATTTGGCGGTCGAAGCGTCGTGGCTGCACCGAGTGCAACATGAACACGACCACGCCATCGAGTTGCGCGGCATCGGTTCGACGCGCCACGACGAAGTCTGGATAACCGTCGCCACGGTACTGCCGTGCCTCCATGCGGAACGCCTGCAGGTGGCGGTGCGGGTTCATGCCGGGGCGGGGTGGCCGCGCAGGGTGACCCAGCCGTGATCGACATACCAGCGGGCCAGCGCGGGAATGCCGGTCGCGTCGGGAACCTGGCAGGAGTAGTCGAGCATCGCATACACCTTGCTGGTGTTGAAGCTGCGGTTCTTGGTGAAGAAGGCGACCCGGCGACGGTGTAGCGGCGGATCGATGCCGAAGGGTTTACACAGCCATTCGCAGATCCGTCCGGCCTCGTAGACCGGCCACGCTGGCACGCGGAAAACCCGGATCGATTGGCCATACGCGGCCGCAATCAGTTTCGCCATCCGCTCCAGGGCGATCGGTTCCGGACTGCCGCACAGGAAGATTTCACCAAGCGCGTTCGGATGCTGGCCGGCGTGCCGGGCCATGCCGGTGAAGTCATCCACATGGATTAGGTGAATCCCGTAACCCGCCGGACCAAGCAGCGGCAATACCGGTTTGGCGGCCATCCGGAAAAACTTCAGGAACCGTTTTTCGCCATCGCCGTAGAGGGCACAAGGTCGCAACACGGTCAGCGGCAATCCATGCGAGGTGGCGAAACCGCGGATCCAGATTTCCGCCTGGTTTTTCGTCACCTGGTAATCATCCTCCGGTTGGATCGGCGCGTTCTCGTCGGCGCGCACCCCGAGCGGAATATGGCCATGCACACCGCAGGTGGAGACATGGACGAACCGCTGGAAACCCGGCTGGGCGAGGGCGGCCTCGGCCAGCAGGTGGGTGCCGGTGATGTGAACCAGCTGGTTCATCTTCAGGGTGAGTCCGGCGTGCCGGTAGGTGGTGGCCATGTGGAACACATACGCAACACCCTCGGCGGCGGCGTTCACCGTGTCCGCGTCATAGATCTGCCCGGTAAACCAGGTGATGGGCAAGTCCGCCAAGGCACTCCGGTCGGATTGCGGACGGGCGATCGCCCGCACATGAGCGCCGTCCGCGACGAGGGCGCGGCACAGGGCCTGCCCGGCAAATCCGGTGGCGCCGGTGACCAACACCGGACGATTCTTGTAATCGGGCGTGAACATGAGGCCACCTTACCGGTTTGGCCGGTCGCATCAATAAAACATTGATGGCGGAACTTAAGGACGTGGAGTCAACCAGCCGCGATCCAGCAGCTCCGCGGCGAGCCGCTCGCCAAGGACTTGGTGACCCTCCGGCCGGGGATGCATGAAATGAATGGCCCATTCCTTCGGGTAATCGTCCATGTTGATCCGGCGCCGGGTATTGTAGGTCGGCAACCCAACCGTATGCAGCAGTTCCTCGATGCCTTGGCCCAGCGGCCCGAAGACCAGCACTTGGAATCCGTGTTGCTGGCTCAGCGCCTTCAACTCGGTGAATACCCGCCGCAGGCCTTCGGCTTCCGTTCCGATGAGGACATCTGCGCTGACCTTGCCGCGGTCCACGGTGCGCAGGTCCTTGATCTTTGTGCCGCTGGCGATCTGACGGAAATCGTCGCGGCGGGTCAGCAACATATGCAGGAAGGAAAGGTCGCGTCGGGAAAAGTCCTCTTGCTCCAAGAGGAAGAAGGGAAGCTGGCCGTCGTTTTCGCACCAGCCGACCACGACGATATCCGGGTCATAGGCCAGAGCGCGGTGCTTCAGGGTTTCCACCTCAAGCTGGGAATTGTAGCCGGGTACGGCGAAGTTGAGTGCCTCGTAGGTAATTCCATCCTGGCGGGCCTGCAGGATCCGTTCCATGACGGCCAGGTAGTCCCCGTCCTGATCCACATCCCACCCGAACATGCCGGAATCGCCGAGCCCGACGATCCGCACCGAGTGGGGAATCCGCTCGACCGGGTAATCATAGGAGTCGCGCAGCCCGATCCCATTGGTTCGAAGGGCGCGGTTGCCAAAGGGCAACGCCAGGTTGGGGCGCAGTTGGTAAACGATGGACGGAAACGGACTCGGTTCGATGATCAGGCCAAGGGGGTGCGTGGTGCGAACGTGTTGGGGTTTGATGCGGTCAAGGTTGTGCAAGGCGTTCCGGGTGTTCCCTTGCTGGCGGAGGTGCATCACCATGCGCAGGCTCAGCTCGGCGACACCAAAGGCCATGCCGAATCCGAAAAGGGCCAACGTCGCCTTGCCCAGCCGCGCCCGCCAAACTGGCCAACCTTCGCGGTATCCCCGGACGAACCAATGCCCGGCCGCCAGGAAGATGAATCCGCCCAAGGCGTGGGAATAGGGATCTTCGGCATAGAGGATGAGTGCCCACGGCTCGCCGCGCACCACCACGGCGGCCGCCAGAAAAAAACAGATCAGCGATGCAAACAACAGGCCGGCGCTGATAACAAGTGCGGGAAAGCCACCCCAGCGGCGATGGGTGAGGTCGGTCAAGCGAACAAGGATAGGGGATGACGAAGTGGCTTTAGGATTCATGCGGAATGATCAGGATCTCTTCTTTCAACATGACATTGGAGTGGCGGGATTTCCGGAAGATGGTGCTCAGTTTCTCCAGCATGGCGCGCTCCCGGGTCTCGGTTTTGGGAATGGATTCCACCAGGTCGCGCAAGCCGACCTCAATCGTGGATGAAGGTGTTCCCGGCAGGATGGATATCAGCGAACGACCGGGGAAAAGCTCCAGCAGGCGAATGCAATCCAACTGCCGCAAGTAGCGATTGGGTTTAACCACGATCAGCGCGCGGTTATTCCCGGCATGACAAATCTCCACGTCCGGAGCTTCCGGCTTGGCTATTCCGCAGGCAAGCCGTGAGGCCTTGGCAATGGCACGCGCACGGTCGTGATCAATGGATGCCAGTTGTTCGATGGTCGAGTCGGGCAGGGTTACCGTGACGGGCCGACTGGGCTCGGTAAACTTCCTCGGCCGCCCCCCCTTGGATCGCAAACGCGGGTTGATGCGGGATGATGGCTCTTTGTTTTTATGCATAAACGCCTGATCCGAATTATTTATTACGTAAAAACATGGCGGGATCAACCAAAATTTGCCCGGTCATGCCGGAAAACCGCATGTAAATCCCTGTTTCTATGTTGTTACTGTCGCTGTAAGTGCATGTTGGAGAATGGATAGAAAATACTACTTGCAAGGAGTGAAGAAAATTCTAGGTTTAATGGCAAGGATGGTTGTTCCCTCGCGCTACAAAATGATGCTATGAAGATTCTGGTTTTAGCCCCTCAGCCTTTCTACCAGGAGCGTGGTACGCCGATTGCCGTTGACTTGATGGTGCGCTCCTTGTGCGAACGCGGACACGATGTGCACCTGCTGGTTTTTCATGAGGGCCGTGATGTGGCCTATCCCGGATTGACGTTGCATCGAATTCCGGCATGGCGGTTATTGAACGGGGTAAGGCCCGGGCTTTCGCTGAAAAAGCTGGCCTGTGACCTGTTGATGTTGTTCAAGGCGATCCGGTTGGTGCGACGTCACCGTCCGGATGTGATTCATGCCGTGGAGGAGGCGGGTTTCATGGCGCTGGTGGTCCGGAAGCTTTTTGGCATTCCGTACATCTACGACATGGATTCGTCGCTGCCGGACCAGATCGTCGAGAAGTATCCATGGTTCCGCCCATTTCAGCGGATGATGCGGGCGTTGATCCGTCCGGTGGTATACCACGCCTTGCTGGTGGCTCCAGTGTGCGAAGCGCTGGCCTCTAGCATTGCTCCGTGCGAACCGGCCCGCGTGGTGGTTTTACGGGATGTCTCCCTGCTTGAGGATCAACGCAAGAAACACACCACGGCATGAGCGGTCTCGAGGGCATCGTATTCATGTACATCGGGAACCTCGAGGCCTACCAGGGCATCGATCTCCTGCTGCACGCCTTTGCCTTGCATCATTGTATCCGTCCCGCCGACCGGTTGGTGATCATCGGAGGCGTACCGGCCGATGTCGCCCGGTACCGGGACATGGTGAACGGCCTCGGATTGAACGCCTCGGTCGAACTGCGCGGCCATCAACCGGTGGAGCGCATGGCCGAGTTTTTCGCGGAGGCCGATGTGTTGGTTTCACCCCGCATCAAGGGGACCAATACCCCGATGAAGATCTACTCGTACCTGGATGCCGAGAAACCGGTGCTCGCGACCGACCTGTTCACCCACACCCAGGTGTTGACCCCGGAGGTGGCGGTGCTGGTGAAGCCGGAGCCGGTGGCCATGGCCGAAGGCATGCGCCACTTGGCCGAGTCGGCAGCACGTCGAGCCGAACTGGCGCAACGCGGCAAGGACATGATGCGCGAACGCTATTCGCTGGATGCCTTCCAGCGTTCACTGGACGAAATGTACAGCTATGTGGAGTCAGCCGTGAAGGCGGGCGCGACGAAGGCCAGGAAGCGCTGATGTGACTGGCGTTGCGTCACGCTGGCCGGCCACGGTTGATCTGGTGGTGGTGGGGGGCGGCATAACCGGATCCTCGTTGGCCTCCCTGGCCGCACGCAACGGACTCTCCGTGCTGCTGGTCGATCGCGGTGATATCGGAGGCGGCGTTTCGGCCAACAGCCTGAAGGTGATCCACGGTGGACTTCGGTACTTGCAACAGCTCGATATCCGGCGCATGCGCGAGTCGATTTCCGCGCGCTCCCTGTTGCTTCGCATTGCTCCCGATCTGGTTGTTCCGCGCGCGTTTGCCATGCCGCTGGGCGGTTTCGGAACCCGTTCCCGACCAGCCCTCGCGCTGGCCCTCGCCCTGAACGAATGGATCAGTGCCGACCGAAACCGCGACCTGCGCACTGATCGGCAACTTCCTCCCGCCCGGCTGGTTGACCGGTCGGAGATGGAGCGGCTTTTTCCCGGCATCATCCTCCCGTCTGGCCAGCGCGGCGGTGCGGTGTGGTACGACGCCGTAGCCGAGGATACCGAACGGTTGACCCTGGCGTTTGCGCTGGATGCCCGCCGACACGGTGCGACCCTGGCCACCCACACCGAGGTGACACGGCTTCTCGCTTCGTCGAACGGCTGCGCCGGTGTGGCCCTCTCGGATCGGTTAACCGGTGCGCGGGGCGAGGTCGCGGCGCGCCATGTTGCTTGGGCTGCAGGCGCGCCCGCGGCCGGAACCGAGGCGTGGCCCGCGGTGGCCGCCGCGGCCCCGACCCGCTGGGTACGCGCGGTCAACCTGGTCATCGACCGGCCGTGGCCCGGACCGACCGGGCTAGCCATACCGGTGCATCGCCGCGACGGCGGATGGCGGAACCTTTTCTTTGTGCCGTGGCGCTCGGGCGTCATGGTCGGGACCTGGTACGATCCCGTTCCCTCCGGATCCACAGGTCCCGCGGTGACGGAGTCCGACATCAACGGGTGGCTTGAGGATGTCCATGGTGCCTTTGGTGGCGGGCATCTCACCCGCGCGAACGTCGTGACCATTCACGCCGGATTGTTACCGGCCTCCCGTTCACGCCCAGATGAACCATCCCGCGAGGTGATCCTGCATGGTCCGGGTGAACGGGCATGGCCGACCGGATTCACGCTGGTGCAAACCGTCAAGTACACCACCGCGCCGATGGTGGCCAAGCGGGCCATGGTGCGCATCGCCGCCTCGCTCAACGCCCCGGAACCGGTCGCGTGGTGGAGCGAGCCGCTGCGGGATGCCACCCGCGCGGCGGAACCGTGGACCCCCGCCTCGATCCGCCATGCCATCGAAGACGAGGCGGCGCGCACGCTTGACGATCTTGTCTTTCGCCGCATCGGTTGCGGGGCTTACCGCTGTCCCGCCCGAACGGAGGTGGAAGCGATCGCGGCCATCGCCGCGCCGGTGTTCGGTTGGGATGCCGTCAAGGCCGGACACGCCGTGGAGGCATGCCTGGAGCAGAGCGCCATCAATCGGTGATAATCCCATCGACACCCCGGCGAAATTTGGCTAGGACGCTCGCATGACCATCGCCCGAAGAGCCATGATCTCGTTCGCCCTCGCCCTGGCGGTATGGGCCCTGTTCACCTGGCCGTTGCCGCGCCACATGCACCGCGCCATCGCCTATTCGTCCCAGCATTATCACGCCCCCCCGATCTGCTCGATGACCCCGGGCGATCACCTCCAATATCTCTACTACCTCGTGCTGGTCAAAGATATGGTGTTTGGCGAAACCCCGCTGTTCTACAATCTCTACGAGTTCAACACCGGTGACGACGCGGCCCGGTATGAACCCGACCCGTATTACATCCCCTTTGTGCTGATCTTTTCCTTGTTTTCGCCGGGGGCACGCGATGCGCTCGGCTGGAACATGCTGCACCTGTTAACCACCTGGTGGTCGCTCTGGGCCACCTGGGTGCTGGCGCGCCGCTACACCGAGCGCGAGGGGGTGGCCGCCCTTGCCGCCACCCTGTCGCTGGCCCTTCCCTTTCGCTGGGCCAGCCTGCTCGGCGGCAGTACCATCGGCCCTGCGCTGATGTGGATCCCGCTGATCCTGCTGGGCCTCGATCAGGCGGTACGCGATGAGCGGATCCGCGGCGGACTGCTCGCCGGCATCGCGTTGTTGATGGCGCTGTGGACCGACATGCACGCGTTTTTCTTCGGTGCGTTGGTGGTGCCCGGCTGGTGCCTGGTTGCGCTGCTCAAGCGCGGTTCGTTCCCATGGCGCGAACCCGCAGCCTACGTGCGCCTGGTCAAGGCCCTGATTCCGGTCCCGCTGTTCCTCGCCGGTGGCATCGGCCTGCGCCACCTCCATACCGTTCACCTCGTGGCCGAGAAAACGCGCACCTGGGACGAAGCCGCCCTGTTCTCGCCCTATCTGCATGGCTTGTTCAAGCTGGATGGCGGGGTGACCGGCCACATCTTCCTCGGCTACGGGTTGATCCTGTTGCTGATCGCGGGACTCTCCCTGGCGCTGATGCGGCTGCTCTTCCGCGAGGGTGCGGTCGCGTCGCAACGCGATGCCCGCGTGTACGCGCTCCTGTTCGCCGGCCTGATCGGGATCATCCTGCTCGCCGCGGGAACCTTCGGGCCGATGGGCGGCAAGTTGTTCGACCTCGCCCGCGCCCACATGCCGTTCTATTCGAACATCCGCCAGTCCGCGAAAATCTATTGCCTCGTGCCGCCCATCATCGCGGTGATGATGGTACTCACTTGGAATTTCGCCGCCGCCTGGCCTGGACGTTTTCTGCGGTGGTGCTGGTTGGGTCTGGCCGCCTGGCTCGGCGTGGCCTGCTACCAGCATGTGGCCATCGCCATGACCTGGCTCGACCTGAAGCAGGGTGCCTACCAGGCCGTCGTCGACGATGCCGCAGCCCACCAGCGCCGCCCCGGTGCGATCATGGTGCCGCTGTGGCCGGGCGACTCGCACTACAGTTCGGTGTACCAGGTGTATGCCGTGCATTACCGGATCAAGATGGCCAACGGCTACAAGCCCATGTCGGCCTCGCACTACCAGCGAGAATTCTACGCCCCGTTTTCCTCCATCAACCAGGGTGTGTTGTCCGACGCCCAGATCGATGATCTGCTGCAGCGCGGCATTCCCTATATCTTCGTGCACCAGAATATCTACCCGGAAATGGTCAGCGCGGCACCGGTGGGTAGAACCCTGGTGCGGTTAATGGAACATCCGCGCGTGGAATTTCTCGGACGTGACGAGCGGGTATGGGCCTTCCGGTTGTTGGAACAACCTGAGTTCCGCGAGCCGTTTAAGCCGGCGTGGACCCTCGACTTCTCCGGGCGGCGCCTGGAGGCGGAGCGGTTTGCCTCCATCCCGCAAGCCGTGCGGGTCGACCCGGAGGCTGGCGGCCGCGGTTATGTTGCCCTGGAGGCCGGACAGGCTACGACTGCTCCGGCCGAACGGATCGCCCTGGCCCTGGATACGGTGTGGAAGGTCCGTATGCGCGGCCACGGCACCGTGCGTTTATCCGAACGCCCGGATGGCGCGGTCATTACCCGCGCCGTCGGGTTGGATGCATGGGCGTGGTTGGATCTTCCCGTCGCGGCCACGGCACCCCTGGTGGACTCACAACCCCGCATCGAGGTGGTGGAGGGTCGCATCGATGTCGATCTCTTCCTGCTCGTCGCAGGTGCCATGCCGGGGTGGGAACCCGGAGTGCCGGTCCATTGGTCTGCGGCACGTTTTTTCCATGCCGGACACCTTGATTTTAGTGACGAGTCGGTCACGCTGGAGGCCGGCACCGATCCCGCCGCCATTAGTTTGTACGGGCCCAAGCTGCCCCTGCCGCCGGGCCGCTACCAGGTCACCATGCACCATTCCTCCCCTGCGCCGGAAGGCACACGGCTCGGCGTACTCAACATCGAAGAAGACGATTTTACCGGACGCGGTTTGGCGGTCGATGTCGTGGCCGGGACGCCGACGCAGGGTGTCGTGGAGCGGCGCGATGGATTGCCCTTCCAGGTGGTCTTCATCTATGACAGCAAGGTGGACGTGCGCATCGAGCGGATCACCGTGACCCGACTGCCCTGATCGCGCAGGGTTCACGTTGTATCAACGCTCGGTCGAGGATTCCGATGGGTCACGAGCCTCTTTCCGGTTGAGCCGTGCCCCCAATTGCTCCTTGATCATCGCGGCCATGACCGGGCCGATGCCCGGCGCGGCGGCGATCTCCTCGACCGAAGCGCGGGCCAACCGTAGCACCGAACCGAATTGTTGGATCAGGACCTCCTTGCGCTTGGTGCCAATGCCCTCGATTTCATCAAGCACCGACTCGCGGATCTTCCGCGCCCGCAGCGTACGGTGGTAGGCGATTGAAAACCGGTGCGCCTCGTCGCGGATGCGCTGCAGCACCTTCAGGGCATCGGAATCCATCGGCAAGCGGATCGGTGACGTGGCGAAATCGGTCGCCACATGAATCTCTTCGAACCGCTTGGCCAACCCCGCCGTCGGCAGGTTGGTGATGCCGAGCGACGCCAAGGCCTCGCGCGCCGCCTTGAGCTGGGTCACCCCTCCGTCGATCAGCACGAGGTCGGGCAGCGGCTTGTGTTCGTCCAGCAACCGCCGGTACCGCCGGCCCACCGCCTCGGCCATCATCGCCGGATCATCGATGCCCTCAACCGACTTGATCCGGTAATGCCGGTACCGCTGGGGGTGGGGGACCCCGTTCACCGCCGCCACCATCGCCGACACTGCATGGGTGCCGGAGATGTTCGAGTTGTCGAAGCACTCGATCAAGGCCGCCGGGCCGGGGAGACCGAGGATGTGTTGCAGTTCCACCGTGCCATGCCGAGCCTCCTCGGTCCGGATCTCCAGATCCTTCATCCCCTTGCTGAATTCACGGATCGCCGACCACAAGGCCGAGCTTACATCGCGCAGCATCGCGGCCCGTTCGAACTCCAGCGCATGCGCCGCCTCCTCCATCTCGCGCTTCAG
>CALBHI010000383.1 GCA_937894535.1 uncultured Verrucomicrobiota bacterium | reverse complement strand
AACCCGCCTCGAACAGTTGGCGCACCATTTCGAGGGAGTTCACGGTTTCCTGCACGGTCTGGGTGGGATAGCCGTACATCAGGTAGGCATGCACCATGATGCCGGCTTCGGTGAAGGCGTGGGTCACGCGGGCGACTTGTTCGACGGTGACGCCTTTTTTGATCAGGGCGAGCAGGCGGTCATCGGCCACTTCCAGTCCGCCGCTGACCGCGACGCAACCGGCCGCCGCCATCAGCGCGCAGAGCTCCGGCGTGTAACTTTTCTCGAAACGGATATTGCTCCACCAGGTGCAGACGAGGCCGCGGCGCAGGATTTCCTCGCTGAGTGCCTTGAGCATGGCGGGCGGGGCGGCCTCGTCGACGAAGTGGAATCCGGTCTGGCCGGTTTCGGCGATCAGCGCTTCCATACGGTCGGCCAGCAACCGGGCCGGGGCCTTGCTGAACCGGTCGATGTACTCGAGCCGCGTATCGCAAAAGGTGCATTGGCTCCAGTAGCAGCCGTGGGCGACCATCAGTTTGTTCCAACGTCCGTCGGACCAGATCCGGTGCATCGGGTTCAGGGTGTCGAAGACATACAGATAGCGGTCCATCGGCAGTCCGTCGTAGGTCGGGGTGCCGGTTTCGGTATGGGGCAGGGGGATGGCGTCCGGATCGTGGTGGAGCACCACCGCGCCGTGGTCGCGGGTCAACGTCTTGTGCAGGCGCACGCCGGGCCGGTCCCCGAGGGCCTCGAGGATGCGCAGCAGCGGAAGTTCGCCGGAATCGAGGGTCACGTAGTCCACGAAGTCGAACACCCGCGCATCCTTCAATTCGCGCAGTTCGGTGTTCGGGTAGCCACCGCCCCAGGCGATGCGGATGGACGGATCGATGGTGCGGATGGTCTGGGCGATGCGCAGCGCGCCGTACACGTTGCCGGGGAAGGGTGTGGTGAGGCCGACCAGGCGGGGTTGCACGCGGGCAAGGTGCTCGCGGGTGATCTCGGCCAGCAGCGTGTCCACCAGGGTGGGAGGCTGGTGGAGGGCGGCATGCACGTCATCAAACGAGGGCGCGCTGATCGCCAGTTTCTCGGCGTACCGGGTCAGTTCAAACCGCGGGTCGATGCCGTCCCGGACGACATCGGCCAGGTCGGCGAGGTACAGGGTGGCGAGGTATTTCGCCTGATCCTGCAGGCCGAGGGTTCCGAAGGCCCAGTGCATCTGGTCTTCCATGTCCTCGATCACGTCGAAGCGGGGGCCTTCGGGCAGGAAGGAGCGGCTGACGATGCGCAGGGCCAGGGAGGGATCGTGTCCTTGCAGGAAGCGGATCAGCGGGTCGATGGTGGCTTCGTAGGTGGCGGCGTGTTCGCGGAAGTGATCGAGCCCCGGCGAGGCGGCATGGTCCGGGAGCGCGGCCCCGACCCGCGCCAGCCCGTCGCGGCTGAACAGGCGTAACACCAGCTCGATGGCGAAGTCCGCCTGGGCGCAGGCGATGCCGCGCTGGCGCAGGAAGCCGGTCAGGAACGCCGTCGCGGGATACGGCGTATTCACCTGGGTCATCGGTGGCAGGATCAGGAACACGGACATGCGGACCATGCTAGGGGGCGGCCTTGACCGTGTCCAATAATCTTGCGACATTTACCGAGGATCGCCCGATCCCTGAACAAGGAAGGTTCTATGCGCGCCCGTTCGTTGATACTCGCCGTGGTATGTCTGTTTGCCGGATTGCTGGCGGGTCGGTTGGCCCCGTTGGCTGATTTGCGCCGGGTCGAGGCCGAGTTGGCGGAGGCGAAGGCGGGACCGTCGCGCCGCACGCCGTCGGAGGCCGCGGTGACCGGGGTGCGTTCGATGCTGCAGGTATCCGATCAGGACATGGACAAGGCGCGGCGCATCCGCCGGGCCCGTGCCTTGATGACCAACGAGGCGGTGGCCGAAGTGGCCGCTCCGGTTGCGACCAACGGCCTGGAGGCGGCGATGGTGTCCACCTCCCGCGTCCCGGTCGCACGCGACCCTTGCAGCTTGTCCAACAGCATCCACCACCTCACGCAAGGGTGGGACATGCGGCGCGAACTTGCCCGCAACACCCTGATCCGCAAACTCGGGC
>CALBHI010000382.1 GCA_937894535.1 uncultured Verrucomicrobiota bacterium | reverse complement strand
CACTTCGCGCAGGACGGCGAGGGCGTCCTCGACATCCTCGGCGGCTTCGATGCGGAACAGGGGTTTGAACGGGGCGAGGTCGCGCACGACGGCTTCGCGGACTTCGGCTTCATCTTCCACGCATACGATGACGATACGGTTCATGGCTCGGGCTCCTGCTGGTTGGAAAGGGCGGATTCGGGTCGGGATACCGGGAGTTTGACGCAGAATTCGGTGCGGCCGGGGCGGGACTCGACGGAGATCGATCCGCCGTGCCGCGTGACGATGTTGCGGCTGATGGACAGGCCGAGGCCGAGGCCGAATTCGACGCGTCCCTGCCGGGTGGTGAAGCGGAGGTTGAAGATCTTGTCGAGGTTTTCCGGGGCGATGCCGGGGCCGTCGTCGATCACGCTGACCGAGACCAAGCCGTCGGGCAGGGCGCGGGTGGCGATGACCAGGCGGCCCTGGTTTTTCATCGCATCGAGGGCATTGGCGATCAGGTTGGTCCAGACCTGGTTCAGTTCGCCGGACAAGCCGCGCACCGGGGGGAGATCGCCGAAGTCGCGTTCGACGGTGACCTCGCGCATCCGGTTGGTGAACAGGCGCAGGGTGTCGTCGATGCCCTCGTGCAGGTTGATGGCGACGGCTTCGTCGTGGTCGGCGCGGGCATAGGCACGCAGGCTCTTGACCAGGCCGCCGATGCGGTCGGCGCACCGGACAATGTTGCGTAATGCGCCACCGAGCTGGTGCATGCGTTCGAGGCGGGCGATATGGTCGGCAGCCGAGCCGCGCCAGGTGGCCGCGAGATCGCGGTAGGCGGAGGCCTCGGTGATGCCGATGGCGACGAGGCGTTCGGCGAGGGATTCGTCGCCGAGTTCCGCGGTGAGTTGGCGGCGGCGTTCTCGCTGCTCGCGGGTGGAGAGCGGGGCCTGGTTAAATGAGCGGTCGAGCATGGCCCGATAGGCGGAGGCGTCGGGCAGGTCGGCGACCATCTGGAGCAGGTCCTGGTGGACGAAGTCGGCGGCGC
Source organism: uncultured Verrucomicrobiota bacterium (assembly GCA_937894535.1). GTDB lineage: Bacteria > Verrucomicrobiota > Kiritimatiellia > CAIVKH01 > CAIVKH01 > CALMUP01. The sequence continues at coordinate 7,406 of CALBHI010000382.1, read as the reverse complement.
GCTGGATGGCCGCGACCGGGTTGTTGAGTTCATGGGCTACGCCGGCGGAGAGCTGGCCAAGGGTCGCCATCTTTTCCGACTCGACCAGCAGGGCCTGAGCCTTGCGCAGTTCGCGGAGGGTTTTGGCCAGGGTGTCGCGTTCGCTGGCCAGGCTCTTGTTCAACCCAAGCACCTCGGTCTGCAATTCGACCAACCGCTTGTTGCGCCGGGCCATGGAGCGGAGCAGCACGGTGATGAACGATACGAGCAGGGAATCGCTTTGCTGCAGGGCGCGGTCGAGGTCGGCGAAACTGATCTTCAACAGAGTGACCGGGGTGATGGCGCGGCAGTGGAAAAACGAGCGGCTCTGGCGGGTCAGGGCGAGCAGCCCGAGGATGCGGCCGACGGTTTGCGAATGGAAAACAACTTCCTTGCCGTCGATCAACTGGAAGAGCGAGACCTTGCCATCGATCAGGATATAAATGCCGTCGAGCGGATCATCCTGATGGAAAATCATCGTGCCGACCGGGAGTTCGAGCCGCGGCGGACGACCCAGCGCGGCGTCGATTTCCTCGATCATGTGGGATTCGACGCGGTCATCCGGATCGTTAAATCCGGCCAGCAATGTCCGGTGGGTCATCATGGATCAGTCAGCCAGTAACCCCAGCGCATTCCAGGCCAGTGGGGCTACAAAGATGAAAAGTAGCAGGCCGAAAACGCCGATGATACCACCAATAAGGGCCATTTGCTTGGTCTGGACCTGGCCGGTGCTGTAGGCAATGGCGTTGGGGGGCGTGCTGATGGGAAGGGCCATCGCGAGGGAGGAGCCGATGGCGATGAACACCGCCGAGGCAATGGGACTGATGGCGATTTCGGGTGAGGCGGTCAGGCTGATTCCGATCGGTACCAGCAGGTTGGCCGTGGCACTGTTGGAGATGATTGTGCTGAAGAGCAGGGCGACCAGGCACAGGGCTCCGGCGATCATGCCGGGCGCCATGTCCTGCCAATCGATCAGGCCGATCATCCAGGTGTCCAGTCCGGTCTTGCCGACTCCGTCGCCCAGGGCAATGCCGCCGGCAACCAGCCAGAGCACGCTCCATTGCATGGAGTGGAACTCCTTGTCGCTAATCAGTTTGGTCGCGAGCATGACCACGACGGGAAGGAAGCCGACAATCGCGGATTGGATCCCGTGCAGCGGCTCGGTGAACCAGAGCAGGATGGTCAACGCGGCGGTTATGTAAAAGATCCAGGCTTGCGGGCTGCGGTCGTAAGCTGCGTCAATCTCTACGGCATAGGTCTCGGCCTTGGTGGGCAGGAGCCGGACCAGCAATTGCCAGGCAACCATCAGCACAATCAGCATGAAGGGTACGATCATGACCATCCATTCGATGAAGCTGATATGGATGCCGGCCTTGTTGAGTGCACCCAGGGCGATGGCGTTCGGCGGAGTTCCCACCGGCGTGCCCATGCCGCCGACATTGGCCGCAATCGGGATGCAGAGCGCGAGCGCGATCCGGCCCCGGTCGCCGGGCGGGAGGCGGGCGATCACCGGCAACACAACGGCCATGAAAGCGGCCGTCGTCGCGGTGTTGCTCATGAACATGGAAAACACGGCAACAATCAGCATCAAACCGAGCATGATGTTGGCGGGTTTTTGGCCGAACGGCTTCAGCAGGGTCTTGGCCAGGTTTTTATCCAGCTTGTATTTGGCCGCGCCGTCAGCGAGGAAGAAGCCACCAAGGAACAGCATCAAGACCGGGTTGGCCAATGAGTAGAAGAAGCTGCTGTAGGCCGGGGCCTTGAAGCCCTCCGGCAGCGGCAGCATGGCTTTGTCGCTGACCAACAGGATGCTGAGGAAGATGATCAGCGAGGCGGTGGCGTGAAGCGGGATGGCCTCGGTAATCCACAGCACCACGGCCATCAGGAAGATTCCGAGAACGCGGTGACCCGGTTCGGACAGGTTGTCAAAGGTGATGATGAAGGGAACAAAGAAGGCGAGGACGGCGAGGACCAGTCCGATGGTCTTGGTCAGTCCGAGTCCCGATGTGGTCGATGGTTTCATGCGAAGCTCCGGTTATGCGGTCCGATTATCGTGAAGCACCGCGCGGGGGCAATCGCTAAGTCACCCGATTGGAGGTTAGGGGTTTCCACGACTGAACGAATCGCGGCTGTTGCCGTTGACCGGGCGGTATCCAGCCGATAGGTTAGCAGCCCATGTTGCTGCATGAAACAACGGTCGTGGCGGTCGATTTCGAAACGACGGGTTCAGTGCCCGGTTATTCGGATCTGCCCTGGCAGGTCGGGCTCGTTCCGGTGCGCGGTGGTGTGCCGGATTTTGCCGGCGCGGTCGAGGCGTGGCTGCACGTGCCCGCCGAACGGCCGTTCAGTCCTCACGCACCCGGTTCGTGGCGGCTACACCGTGCGGAGCTGGCCTCGGCCACCCCGCTGCCGGACCTGCTACCCGCGTTGCGCGATCGCTTGCTCGGCGTGACGCTGGTCGCGCACAATGCCACGGCCGAACGGAAAGTGTTGCGCCAGGCCTGGCCCTTGCAGCGGCCCGGACCTTGGATCGATACGCTCGTCCTGGCCCGCCTTGCCTATCCGGAGCTGCCCACCCACGACCTTGGCACGGTGGTCGGCGCGTTGGGGTTGATCGGCGAATTGGCCGCGGCGTTGCCCGGCCGCGTTGCCCACGATGCTTTGTACGATGCCGCGGCCAGTGCGTTGCTGCTTTGCCACCTGATGCGGCAACCCGCGTGGACATCGGTCCATGTCGAGGAACTTGCCGCGATCCGCAACTCCCGGAAATCCTCCCGATGAAGAAAAAAGTCCTCGATCTGATCACCCGCATTTCCACCCGCCACGAGCGCGGCACCATCCGCGCGATCCCGGTGCGGACCCACGGACGCCTGTGGGTCAGCCCCATGCCCTACGGTGCCTATGACAAGGGCAATCACCTGCTGGCGCGTTACCGCCAGCACGGCATCCAGCACGTGTTCATCCTGGTCAGCGACGCGGAAATCAAGGTGAAGACCGGGCGTGACCTCAAAGCGATCTACAAGAAGGCCGGCATATCGTTCACCCAGTATCCGTTCCTCGACATGCAGGCGCCGAACCTGCCGATGTTGCAGGAGATGGTGAAGACGGCCGTGATGCTGCTCGAGGACCATGACGTGGCGATTCATTGCCATGCCGGGGTGGGGCGGACCTCCATCGGCGCCTGTTGTGTGGTTCAGGCGGTGGAGGGGATGAGCCCGGCGGAAAGCATCACCTATGTCAAGCAACACATGGAAGTAAACATGACCAGCGAGCAGCAGTCGCTGGTGCTACGTTTCCGCGCGCATTAATCCGGCCGCGTATGCCAGAACGGCGTGCCGAGCACGGGGTCGTTTCCGCCCGCATCCGGCGGGTCGGCCAGCCCGGCGTCGAACCCGGTTCGCCCGGCCTGGGCCGCATCGGCAAACGCCTCGCCCATGGCGATCGGATCCCGAGCGCCAGCCAGCCCGTGTCCCGTACGCACCGCATCGAATCCCACTTCCAGGGCAAGGGCGACCTCCGATGGCCGGGCCAGGTCGGCATCGAGGATCAGTACCGCCTCGGGCAGGAGGGCGCGCAAGGGCCGCAAGGCCATGATGTCCGCCATGCCGCGCCAGGGCCCGTTCGCTCCGCCGCGCAGCAGCAGGCCGGAACATCCGAGGTCGAGCAAGCGGTGTGCCGTGACCGGGTCGCCATTGGTAACCGCGATCAGGTCAAAGCCCTGTTTCAGCAACTTTCCCGCCGCGTCGAGGGTCGCGGCGGTATCGGGCCAGTTTTTCGCGGCAAGACCAGTGACCTCGAGAATCACCTGCGGCGAGCCCAGGATGTCCCGGGCCTGGTAGGCGGTGGCCACGGCGTCCTTCGCCGTGGTGCATCCCGCGGTAGCGGCGAGCAGGGTCAGACCCGTCTCTTCAATCCATTGTTGTTGCGTGGCCAGTTCGTCGGCCCGCACGGCGCCGTGGCGCACGGTTACATCGACGATTTCCGCGCCTGCGGTCGCCAGCACATCCCCGGCCACCTCGGGGGAGGAAAACCCGGTCAGGTTGATGATCAATCGGCTGCTGTAGGTTTTTTCACGAAATGTCCACATGCGAAACTCCTCCCGGTAACGTGGTTACAAGGTCCATGCTTCCATCACCCCGTCGGCCATCGGATGCACTTCGCCGGTATCGATGAACGCGGCGGCGATATCGACCAGCGCCGGTATGACACACCACGGATGGACCGCCGCGCCCTGCACGGACAACAACCCCTGGTGCGGCACCAACCGGGGCATTCCGCCGGGCAGGCCCGGCACCGGAACGGAGCTGGCGGCGAGTACCGTCGCTTCGCCGAAAGCCGGGTGCACGGTATAGGCGGCCGAGAGTAGCTCCAGCAAGGCTCGCGCGGTGACCGGCGCCTGCGGATCGCCCTCCGACACGATCGATCCGATGACATACCGGTGATCCGCATGGGGCACCACCGTGATGGTGTGGGTTGGGTGCATGATCCGCACCGGCCGGTTGAGCGCGACGCCGGGTGCATGCACCCGCACCCGCTCGTGCCGGTGCATCCGCAGATCGGAAGCCAGGGCATCGGTCGTCCGGCCGCGTGCGTCGATGACCCAGGTGAAGGGTGAGCGTCCGCTGGCACGGATGATGCACCGGGGCTCCACCTGCTCCACGGGCTCATGCTCGTGCCAGGGAATGCCCGCGGCGTCGATGGCGGCGGCGAGCGCGCTCAGCAGCGAACACGGATCGAGGTGTTGCTCCAGCGGAAAAAACAGTCCGCGCGCAAACCGTCCGGCAAGCGTTGGCTCGAGTTGCGCGACATCCGCGGCGGCGCATTCGGTCACGATGTCGTCCAAGGGCGCCAAGCCCGCCAGGGTTTCCATCCGCGCGTCGAGCAAGGCCAGATCGCGTGGATGCGCCACGACCAACGCCCCGTTTTCGAGAAAGTGGACCGGGGCCGGAAGCGTTTCGATCCATGCCGGCCACTGTTCCGTGGCATATTCCCCGAGTTGCGCCACCACCTGGGTAGCGCGGTTCAGGGAGAGGTACGGATCAATCAGTCCAGTGGAAGGCGCGGGTTCCGTGACCCCCTTCCGTGATCCCCGGTCAAACAGGGTTACGTCCCAGCCGCGACGGTGGAAGGCCAACGCCAGCATGCGGCCCAGCACCCCGGCACCGGCGATTCCCAGGGTGCGGCTCATCGCGGCGTACCCGAAGGCTTAATGGTGGTGCGAGGGTGGTCGGCAGTGTTCATGTCCGACGCATCAATAGCCTTCCCCGGCCCGTCGCGGCAACTACAAAGCCGGAGACCTCGGGCGTAGATCCCGCCATCCGATCCGTGGACCGGCCGGATTCCGGTGAAAAACGCCGGCGGCATGGAGGCTGTCCGGCCGGGCTGTGCGAGTTTGGAATCCCCTTTGTTTGCAGGGGCAAGGTAAAGAATTCTGAACAAAAATCGGCTTGTATATCGGGGAAACACCGACTAACACTACCGCCAAGTAGCAAGTGTCTCCGTCGCTAGGCAGGCGCTGCGGGAACAAGAACAAGAAGCGACAAGTAGTAGGATAGCGTGTGAATATATTCGTTGGGAATCTTCCTTACGGAGCGACCGATTCGGATCTCCGCAAGGCCTTTGAAGCGTATGGCCAGGTTTCTTCGGCCAGCGTCATCGTCGACAAGTTCACGGGCAAATCACGGGGCTTCGGCTTCATTGAAATGCCCAACGCCGAGGAGGCCCGTGCGGCCATCTCCGGCTTGAATGATCAGGACCTCCACGGACGTCCGATGCGCGTGAACGAGGCGCAGCCCCGTGAAGACCGTCCTCCGCGCCGCGAAGGCGGCGGTGGTGGCTGGGGTGGCGGCGGTGGTGGCGGACGCGACCGCGGCGATCGTTTTGATCGCGGTGGTGGTGGCGACCGCGACGGAGGTTATTCCCAGCGTCGTTCCGGCGGTTACGGCTCACGCTAACCGGTCGGCTGGGCCGTTCGCGGTCCAGTTGTGAAGCTCAACCGTCTTGCGCGGGTTCGCCCGCCAAGACGGTTTTTTTATGGCCCCGCCCGGTCGGTGCGCCTTCCATTGACCCGTTCGAATTTCGTGCTATAAGAGGCCATGCTGTACACCCTCTTTCCAAGGATTTGAAACCGTGATGCCGACTTTTGTATTCCCGCTTCCTCTCGCCAATTTCCTCTACTCCTTCAACACCAGCGATCCCTCCGGCAAGGTCATCATCGTGATCCTGTGCGGCATGTCGGTCTGGGTATGGTCGTTGATGGTCAGCAAATACCGCGAGTTGACCCGTGCGCGGGCCATGTCCGAGCGCTTTGTCCAGGCCTACCGCCGCGATGCCCATCCGCTCGGACTGTTTCTCCAGCGCCAACGGTATCCGGAAAGTCCGGTGTTCCGCGTGTACGAAAAAGCCTGCCTCGCCGTCGGCGTTGAAATGGAATCACGCGAAGGACTCGATGCCGGGTCGCTCGGACTCGCCGCCACGCCGCGGCTGAACCTGACCCAGATCGGGGCGGTGCGCAACGCCGCCGAACGCGAGATCGCCGACCAGATTCTCGTGTTGGAACAGAAGATGGGCGGCCTGGCCACCGCGGTGAGCTCGAGTCCTCTGCTCGGCCTGCTCGGCACGGTGTGGGGTGTGATGAATGCCTTTTCGGCCATGGCGATTTTCGGCTCCGTCCAACTCACCGCCGTGGCCCCCGGTATCGCCGGAGCCCTGCTGACGACGGTGGTCGGCCTGATCGTGGCGCTTCCCTCGGCGGTGGGATACAACCTGCTGACCGGTCAGATCCGCTACCTCACCGTGCAGATGGACAACTTTGCCGATGCCCTGGTCGCCGACATGCAGCGCCAGTTCATTCGCGACTGATCGGGATTTCACCATGCCCCGCCGCTCGACCATCAAACCTCCGCAGCCGATGAACGAGATCAACATGACTCCGTTGATCGACCTCACCTTTCTGCTGCTGATCACCTTCATCATCACCATGCCGCTGGTGGAGCAGGGGATTCCGATCAACCTGCCCAAGGGCAAGAGCCAGGCCGTGGACCAGAAAGAGGCCCGCTCGATCACCGTCGATCTGCAAGGCCAGGTTTTCCTCGACCGGGTGCCGGTCACGCTGGAGGACTTGTCGGCGGAAATGAAGGTCATCGCCGCCGCCGCACCCGAGACGCCGATCATGATCCGCGCCGACGAGAAACTGCATTACGGGAAAGTCGTGGAGATCCTGCGCATCCTCAACGAGGCATCCATCACCCGCATGGCCCTTGTGACCACGCCGGATGAACCTGGCCGGCGATGACCGAGCAATCCAACAGCCGCGTTTTCAAAGCCAGCCTGGCCGCCCATGCCGTGGTCATCCTGCTGTTGGTGGTCTGGCCGACCCTCAACCGGTG